>NZ_JBFAKH010000004.1:0-186764 GCF_040655635.1 Streptomyces sp. NPDC050388 | reverse complement strand
GCTACCTGACCCCGCTGGAGATCCGGCAGCGGCACGAGCAAGGACACGCCCTCGCGGCGTAAGCATCGAGTGTCCAACGTCACGGGGAAAGTCCAGACACACCGACTCCACGGTCGTCGCCCACCAGGCGCACCCACCGCAGACCGGCCGGCCCGCAGCCCGGGAGGGTAGCTTCCCGGCGGCTTGGAAGCGGGACCGGATGACCTGGATCACCAAGCCGTGCTCACAGACGTCATCCATGTTGGCGTGCCGGGGAAGGTTTGCCGGGCTGCGGTCGTCTCGCGGGGCGAACCAGTCGGGTGCCCGAAGAGGACAGCAGGTGGCTTGCGAGCGGGACCGACAGCGCTGTTGCGCCATGAGAGGACGTGCTCTGAGCTTCTGGATCTGTCCGCGTCAGCGAGGGGTTCCTGCAGCGTCCAGCTATTGGTGCATGGCTTCCGTGGGAAGACTTGGGTTGCTGAGGGCGCGGGAGGCGATCTCCGGATTTGCGCAGCTTTGGAGGATGAGGTCGACTGGCAGCGCGGGGTGCGCGGCTGCCATGGCACGTACACAGCCGTCGGGGTCGGCAAGTAACCGGACCACAACGTCGACGGGCACTTCGAAGTCGATTTCCAGCGGTGGGTTCCAGCGGTTTTCTGATCGAATGTCAGGCCGGACCGACGCGCATGGGGCGCATCATTTCGTTGTCCTCGTGTTCCAGGAGGTGGCAGTGCCACATGTACCGGCCTGGCTGACCGAAGCGCACCTTGACCCGGGTTGTCTCGTGCGGATAGGCGAGCACCGTGTCCTTGAAGCCGCGCTCCCACGCCTCCGGGGGACGACGGCCGCCGGCCGGGAGCGTTTGCCTGTCGACGACCTGGAACTGCACTTCGTGGATGTGAATGGGGTGGGCGTCCGTCGTCAGGTTGTGGATCTCCCAGATCTCCGTCGATCCCACGGCGGGGTTCTCCGTGATGGGATCGGCCCATCCCAGTAGTCTCGGTTTGCCGTTCGGACCGATGACGCCGAGCAGAACCTCGCGGGGGCTCACGCCCGGCACGCGGGCCGAGGCCACCTCGCCGAGACTGACCTGTCGGGTGCGGTCTGCTGCGCCGAGGGGCTCGAAGGGTGGCAGCGTGAGCTGTACGGGAGGCGTCGATGTGTCCGCCGTGACGAGTGGTTTGATCACGAATTTCATGACCTGCCCGGTGGTCTTCGGGTTCGCCGCGGGGAAGTCGGTCCCGACCGTGCCTCCCGTGAACACGGCGTCCGGTCCCTCGTTGATCAGGTACAGCTCCGTGCCGACCGGGGTCGAGGAGAAGTCGACGACGACGTCAGCGCGTTCGGCCGGGGCGAGCAGCAGTTGGTCGCGCCGAACGGGTGCGGGCAGGAAGCCTCCGTCACTTCCGACCTGCCACAGGGAGAGCTTTGCCGGTACCGGCCTGCGAGCCGATCCATCAGTGGCGATCTTCAGGACCAGGGTACGTGCGTTGCAGCCGTTGAGGAACCGGAACCGGTAGCGGCGCGGCTCCACGGGCAGCACCGGCCAGGTCCTGCCGTTGGTGACCATCGCGTTGCCGAAGTACTCCGGGTTCCAGATCGGCGGTATGTCGCTGCCGGGCACGTAAGGGCCCTTGAACCCGTCGAAGAGCGCCCGGCTCGCCGGATAGAACAGGGTCCCGTCGGTGCGGAACGAGCGGTCCTGGATGACGACCGGGATCTCGTAGTAGCGCGTGCCGGACGGGTCACCGAGCCTCGGCGCGGGGCCGGGCAGAACACCTTCCCCCAGGTCCGACGGCCCGCCGCGCAGCAGGTAGAAGCCCGACATTCCGGCGTACACGTTCAGCCGGGTGATGCCCAGGGTGTGGTCGTGGAACCACAGGGTGGCGGCCCGGCTGTGGTTGGCGTAGTGGAAGACGGCCTCGCCCGGGCCCCAAGACACACCGAACTTCGCCTCGGACTTCTTCGCGAACTCCTCGTAGAAGGATCCGACTCGGGCGTAACCGGGGGGAATGCCCTGCGCGTCGGGCAGGTACCAGGCCTCGGCGTATCCGTCGCTCTCCTCCGTGTTCGCCCCGCCGTGCAGGTGGGTGACGACGGGAACCGGTCCGCCGTACGGCCCGGGTGTCGAGGTGAACGTGGGTCGGGAGTCCCGTCGCTCGGCCCCGCCCGGTGGGTTCGCCCAGTGGAGTGCGGGATCGACCGGGAGCAGATGCGGCAGGTATCCGCCGTTGGTGTCGACCAGTTGATTGACCCACCTGACCTGGACCGCTCGTCCGTACCGGGCTTCGATGGTGAACGCGGGAGAGTGGAACGTTTCGGGATGCCCGGTCGAGCCGTATCCGAACACCGTTGTGGCCGGCATGCCCGGGGGGAGTACCTGCTGCCGGAACTGCCGGATGCCGATCGTGTAGATGTCCTGGCCGGCCCGGTTGTCCAGCGGCATGACGGGGGGTATCACAAGTTCGGCCACGTACTTCCGTATCGCCGCCGGATCGAGGACTTCTGCTTCCGCCGGCGAAGCCCGCGGCATCGCCGTACCAGGGACGGAAAAGAGTGACGTTCCGCCCGCCAGAGTGGCCTGAAGGACGAGCCTCCTGCTGATCACTGGGCTTCTC
This sequence comes from Streptomyces sp. NPDC050388, assembly GCF_040655635.1. NCBI lineage: Bacteria > Bacillati > Actinomycetota > Actinomycetes > Kitasatosporales > Streptomycetaceae > Streptomyces > Streptomyces sp. NPDC050388. The sequence goes on along the minus strand of NZ_JBFAKH010000004.1, from coordinate 184,167 downwards.
ACCTCGGCTCAGGTCATCGGAGCATGGCATCAGTGGCCTCCGGGCCGGGCCCTCGGCGGGCTCGGGCCCGTGTGCGGTCGGCTGCCGGTTACCGATGATCGTCGCATCGCCCCGGTGGATGCGCATGGCGGCCGCCGGCCGCCACGGAACACACTGGCGCCCCGCGATCACGGCGTTGTCGGCCCACTGCTCGAGCGCGCCTGCGGGCGGTGGAAGCCTGTCAGGGGTTTCGACGGGACGTCCTGCTCTGGTCCATCAGGGTGATGCCGCGACCCGGCGTCTCGCTCCGCGCCGCCGGACGCCGTGGGCAGCCCACCCCGGTCGGCGGCTTCTCCTGCAAGCCGACTCGCACGCTGGACGCCCCCACTGTGCAGACGTGGCGGGACGTACCCGGCAAGCCCCCACCCACGGCCATGACCATGTAACTCGACGAGCACCCCGGATCACGAGGCAGACCGGAGCACACCCTGTCCTCACGCCCGGTCCTGTCCACGGCCGACCGGCTGAGCAGTTCGCTCCGGTCCGTCACCACGATGGACAGTGTTGCTGCGGTGGGGCCACCAAGCCGAGCGGGAAAAGGGTCGTGAACACGGCTTGACGTGGGTCATCAAGGCGTGTTCACAGACCTCATCCGTGCTGCTCGCATGACCGGGAGCGGCCGCCAGCGTGTACCTCGCCTCGCGGGTGGGACGGTCAGCAGCCCTGCGGTGGGAGCTTGTCCTCCGTTCCGGCGAGCCTGTGCTGCCATGTGCCCCCTGGGCGATGCCGGCCTCCCCCCTGCCCGGATTGCTGGTCAGGGACACAGGTGGGCCAGCAGTTCTTCGCTGGCGGGATATCTCTGTTCCCGGGGAAGCAGTCGTGTCGCGGAGGCCGTATCACCGCGACTGACGAGCGTGCGGATTTCGCGGGCGAGTGGCGTCACGTCCCTGATGGACAGGGTCCACTCGTCCGCGTAACGCGTCGCTGCCTCGCCCGAGAGACCGAGTTGCAGCGAGCGGTACGACAGGGGACGCAGGTTCAGGTCGCGTTCAGGATCCCATTGGACACGGGCCGGGGCGCGCTTGAGGTCGCGCTGCCAGGTGCTTCGATCAGCGTGCAGCCCGCGGACGTAGCTCGACAGACAGGCGTGGCGCAGCGCCCAGTCGAAGCCGTCGCGCGCGATCTCCACGGCAAGAACGGTCTCCTGTCCGGTGCTCGTGCCCCAGTTGGAGCGGTACATCATCCACAGGAAGCTGGGCTTGATCCACGTCATGCGATCCCGCAGCCACGCGGACGGAAAGCGGCCGTCGTGGGCGGCAGGCAGTCCGATTTCAGGGGCGTACGCCTGGTAGACGGTGATCGTGGATGCCGTGTGGAGCGCGCGGATCCCGCGGTGCGGTTCTTCCATGGCGTACAGCGTGGGGTCGACCGGCTCAGGTGGCCACCGATTTTCGACCACTGCTCGCTGCAACGGAGCACGCCAGCCGCAGCACCGTGCGAGTTGCCGGTCTCAGAGGGCACGGCGGCAAAGCAGGAGCAGCCGGTGCGGCAGGGATGACGTCAGCCGTCGGCTGCCGACCCGGCTCCGACCGACTCCCGGCGGCGTGAGCACCGCCCGGGAATGGGAGAGCTGGGAGGGCAGCCCACGACGGTGTCACCAGGTGGGCCGGGGCTCGAGCGGAGCCTTCAGGGAAGGCGGCGCCCCATCTTTGCCGACTGCCGATTGTGGCCCTTCGTGTCCCACCACTCCTCCAGCAACGCACGCACGATGTACACAAGTTGCTCAAGCCGCTCGGAGTCCGGGGCCGATGAGACGAGGACGTCAGTGAAGGAGCTGTCGTCCCAGAGAAGTGTGACCGCCCAGCGTTCGTCCTGTCGTCCCGGGCGTTCCACCGTGATCCGGTATTCCAGCACGGCGACACCGCCCGGACGGTGCTCCACCGACAGATCGGCGATATCGAACCTCACACTGCCGTCACCGGCCGTGTACGAACGGGCGAGTGCCTGCTCGGCTGGTGTCCTGGCCGTTACGCTCACTCCCTTCCCTTCCCTGCGCCGCGTGTACGGGATTCGACCCAGGATTCAGCACTTGGGGTCGACTACCGCCATGCTCTGGTTGCGTCGACCTTGTACGCGGTCAGCAGATCGGTCTTCCCGGCAGGGGTGCCGATGATGGTCCGGAACTTCTCGATGCGCGGACAGGACTTCGTGTAGGTGGAGTATCCACCCCGGCCGTTGGGGTCACCGGACCAGATGGCCGTGCTTATCTTTTTGTCCATGCTCGCGTTCCAGCCGTGGCGGGGAGATGTGCAAGGTCTTTGAACCCTGCTTGACGTGGGTCATCATGCCGCGTTCGCAGCCCCCGGCAGCGACATGCCGCCTGAGGCCTGGCCTGCATCAACTCTTTTGGACAGGCTTGCGCAAGGGTGGAGCACGGCTACTGCCGCATCAGTCGACGCTTGCCCCGTCGACTACCTGATGCGGCATCAATTGCCGGCCGCACGAGCCCTGTACTGCCGGATCGTCGCCAACTTCGCCTCGAACCTGGGGTCGTGCATGCGGGCGGTGAGGGTGCCCGGAACCGTGAGCGCCCTTCCGCGATCCCGGACGATCCGCACCTCCGACCGCGTGCCACTCCGCGCCGGCAGGCAACGCTCCTCAATCTCCGCAACCTCACCCCAGGGCACTGATCTGCGACGGAAAAGAGTGTGCAACTCCATGCCCTCGGTCGTGAGGAGCGTCGCACCGTACCCCTGGTTGATCATGGAGAAGATCATGGGCGAACAAAACACTGCGACGCCGCCGACCCACCACCATCGCTCAGCGGCCGGTGCAGAGAGCCCTACCGCCAACGCCATGCCGAGGAAGGTCAGCGTCGTGAGTCCGGCCCGCCACCAGTACCTCCTCCGTTCAGTGGTATCGAAACGGATCCATGTCTGAGGCGGCACAATCCGGATGCTACCGGTGGCCGATGCACCCGCCACCACCTCAGCGAGCTCAAAACCATGGCTTGGGAAGCCGAGCGTGAGGGTGCCGAGCGTCGAGCCAGGGCGAACGTTGTCTGTTAGGGCACTACGTGACCGACCTGTGCGGAGCGAGCCTTGGTCAGACGGTCGAAGCCAGTTGCACCACTCCGAGGGATGTGACCGCCCGTGCCGGTGCTGCCGCTCATCGGAAACGAGGATGCGCCGGCAGTGCTTGACGGCTACAACGGCATGTATGACGGTCTTCCACTGCGCGAAGTGCGGAGTCGAACTCACCCCGGACTTGGTGGAGCTGCCCTCCGTGCCAGAAGTCTCGGGCCGTGACAAGGATCGGGACGAGGAGACGCGTCTGGCCCCCTCCAGCGTGCCGCGAGGGCACCATGCCGTTGATCCCGAGCCGTGGGACGCACCGTTCACCCCGCCGACCGACGAACCTCGGCAGCACCATTCGCGCCGACTACTCATGCCGCCCGAGCTGAGCGATTGGGCCCCGGCCGGCCTGAGGAACAGCGTCGTCGTGCATCCTCAAGACGTACCCGCTCTGCGGCTGCTGGATCAGGGTGGCTCGCACTGGGGCTGCTGCGGTCCGCTCGGCACCGGGGGCCGCACCATGGCCTGTGGATGCGGTGTCCTCGTCGCCACCCTCGCTGCCGACTGCATGGGCCCGTACGAAATCCACCTCGATCCCGTACGGGTGCGGGCGTTCGATACGAAGGGATCGAAGAGATGAACAGCCGTCCTGGGGCAGCGCATGCTGCCGAACTGGAACCGCTCAGGCGCCACCTCCGTGACCCCTCGTTCGAGTTCGATGTGGGACCCGGGTGGCGGGCCCTTGTGCTGCGGTGCCACGAGGCGGTCGTCGCGGCGTTTCCCGAGTACGAGCTTCTGGCGGTGAAGCAGAAGTGGGCGGTCCTGGCCTTCCAGGCGTTTCCTCGGCCGTGGAAGCAGGGTGGAAACTGGACGTCCGACGAGGCGGTCAGGCTCAACGCGCTGGTGGCCGAGTTCACGGCCGCCAGCGAGCACATCTGCGAGCGCTGCGGCAACCCTGGAACGCTGCGCGAGACCCGACCGATCGAGCTGGTTCTCTGTGGTGCGTGCGAGTCCTGCGTGGGACCGGACGGCCGTCTGTAGGCGCTTCTTGCTTCACGCCGCCACCAAAGGTTCGTGAGCGAGGCTTGACGTGGGTCATCAAGCCGCGTTGACAGACTCCTGTCGGTCGCCTGCGTTCGGGGTCATGGACGCTCTTCGGAGGCGGGAGAACGCCTGAGCCCCACGGGTGGGGACACGTTCGATGTCAGTGGCCCTTTCTAGGCTGCCGGCCATGAGCAGATGGATGGGGAACACCCAGGTCCTGGCAGAACAGGCCGCTCAATACCGGGCCCTCGCGGAGCGCGGCGCTCTGCCTGAGCTGTCTCGCGCCGTCATGCGGGCCGCCTGCAACAACGGCTCCATGACGGGTGTGGGGTTCGAGAACATGGAGCTCCTACGCGCACTGCCCGACAAGGACCGGCTGGAGCTCGCCGGCATATGGGCCCGTTGGTACGCCCACGTGGAAGACGACTGCTCGGCCGAGGAGTTCAGGCGGGATCCGGGGTACCTCCGCACCGAACTACTCATGGTCGCTTCCGGAGTCGTCCGTGGCCTCGACGGGGACCTGTTGGCTGCCGAACGCCAGGAACAGCTCTCCCGGTTGAAGGACCAATACCTCATCTGGTCGACCCACCGGATCTGGGAACTGGCCGATGCGGAACTCGCAGCCGGACGTACTCCCGACACGGCCGTCCTGGCCGCCTTCCGGCGCACAAGTGCGGCGGCGAACCTGCCGGGCTTCCGTCGCACGCGGGCGGCCGCGAACGGCGCGGAGCCCGGAATGCGGAACCTACTGGCTCATTTTCCCGGTCCGGTGCTCAATCCCGGTGAACCGTGGGCCGACGCGGCTCTCAAGGAAGCAACTGCCGGAGGAGAGCCGTGGCAGCGGCTGCTGGAGCATGCGGCCCCCGCGACGGCCTACGCACCATCAGCGAAGTGGAGACGGACCGGATCGGCCCTGCTGGACGCCGTTGGCCCGGAGGAGGCGCGACGGGCAGTACTCAGATGGTTGGAGCCGGCTCATCTGGATCGAACCTTCCCGCTTCTCGGTCATCCGCACCTCCCGTTCGATGTGAACGCGTGTTTCGACCCCTACAACTCCCACGTGCTCCGTGGACTCGCTTGGATGCTTTCCCTCCTTCCGCCTCGGCCGGACACCGTCCATGCTCTCGTCGGCCTCGTCGAGACCTCCCTGGATCATCGGTCCGGAGACGCTCCCCGCTCGCCCCAAGTGGCTGAGGCGGGCATCGTCGCGCTGGCTCTGCTCGGGAATCGGGCAGCACGGACGGAACTGGAGACCCTGAGCAGACGGGTCACGCACAAGGGCACGTCGCGGCGCATAGACAAAGCACTCGCGGTGCTCTGATCAGGCCGCGACCGCTCTTGCCCACACCTGGCTCGCCACGCCGTCAGCCACATCGAACGACCGGGCGGGCGCCGGCGCGGGTCCAGCGGGACCCCGAGCGCGATGTGCACCTGCGGCCGCTCGCCCACCGCTCGCTGCGGCTCGGGCTCGCCGGTGAGGCGGCACGCCGCCACGCGGACGAGGGGACGCTCTCCGTCGCCGGCACCACCGCTCTCGCGCACGAGATCCACGGGCGTGTGCGGGACGGCGGCCTGGAAGCAGCCCGGCGGCTTCTTCCCCACGAGCCGCCCCGCCCCGTTCCCGGCGGGCTCCTGGATCACCTGCGCCACTGAGAGCAGTCGCCGGTCGAGACGTCCGCCGTGGCCCGGAGCCAAGGTGGCGTCGCAGGAACACCGGGGGCGGGTCGGCGACTCCTTCGAGCTCGTTACGTCCGGCGCCACGGGGTACTCGTGGGGCGCTGCCGGTGGATGTGCGCGCAGCGGGCCACCTGTCCCCGATGCCGGAGCGGTCGTGAAAGCACTCGTCGTCAACTGCACCCTCAAGCGGTCCCCCGAGCCTTCCAACACCGAGGCGCTGGCCTCCGTGGTCGCGGAGCGGCTCTCGGAACAGAACGTGCAGGTCACGTCCGTGCGGGCGGTCGACCTCGACATCGCCCCCGGCGTGGTCACCGACGCCGGCGACGGCGACGAGTGGCCTCGGGTCCACTCGAAGCTCCTGGAGTCCGAGATCCTGATCATCGCCTCGCCCACCTGGCTGGGCCGGCCGTCCTCGGTGGCGCAGCGCGTCCTCGAACGCATGGACGCGATGATGTCCGAGACCGACGACGAGGACCGCCCCGTCGCCTACAACCGGGTGGCCGGCGTGGTGGTCACCGGGAACGAGGACGGCGCGCACCACGTCATCAGCGAGATCTCGGGGGGCCTCGCCGACATCGGCTACACGATCCCCGGCCAGGCCTGGACGTACTGGCACCTCGGCCCCGGTCCGGGGCCCGACTACCTGGACGAGCAGCGGGGCCGCGACTGGGCGCACAGCACCGGTCACGCCATGGCCGACAACCTCCTCGGTGTCGCGCGGGCCCTGTCGGCGATGCCCTTGCGGGCAGGTGGCTGAGAGAGGCGCCCATGACAGCCCCCCTGCCGGCCTCCGAGCAGGCCGGATCCCTCACCGCCGCCCCCCGTCTCCGCTGCTGGGTCCCCCGGGGCGTGTACACCCCGCAGACCGACACCGGGCTCCTGAGGCGGGCGTTGCGCCGCGAGCGGATCACAGGAGAGACGGACGTACTGGACCTCGGCACCGGAAGCGGCCTGCTCGCGGTGGAGGCGGCCCGGCTCGGCGGCCGGGTCACCGCGGTCGACATCTCGTGGAGGGCGCTCGCCACCACCTGGTGGAACGCCCGGCTGAACGGGCAGTCCCTGCGGGTGCGCCACGGCGACCTGGCGACGGCCGTGCCCGGCCGCCGCTTCGACCTGGTGATCACCAATCCGCCCTACGTGCCCGCTCCGAGCACCGCGCCGCCGCGGGGCCCCGCCCGGGCCTGGGACGCCGGGTCGGACGGCCGCCTGCTGATCGACCGCATCTGCGACAGCGCGCCGACGGTCCTGCGGCCGACGGGGACGCTCCTGATCGTGCACTCGCACCTGTGCGGCGTCGACGCCTCCCTGACCCGTCTGGAGGGAGCCGGTCTGCGCCCGGAGGTGGTCGACCGGGCCCGGCTGCCCTTCGGCCGGGTGCTGCGCTCCCGGCTCGCCTGGCTGCGCGAGCAGGGTCTGACGGCCGACGGAACGACGGAGGAGCTGGTGGTCATCCGTGCCGAACACGCCTGAACGTCCTCGCCGCGTCCGCGTCCAGCGCGACGGGCCGCTGCTCATCGAGGGGCCGGTCGAAGTGGTCGACGAGCACGGCGAGGTGATGGTCTCCCAGCGCTTCACCGTGGCCGTCTGCACCTGTCGCCGGAGCCGCATCTTCCCCTGGTGCGACACCAGCCATCGGCGCCGCTGCAAACCCTCCGGCCCGGGCTCCCGTGGCGAACGGACCGAACAGCCCGAACAGCCCGATCGGCCCGACCGGCCCGAACACCCTGGACATCCCGAACGGCCCGACACGGAACCGGGTCGCGTGAAGGAGGGCGAGGCCCCGTGACCGGCTCCGCCGCCCGACGCCGGCTCCGGCTGCTGTCCCCGCCGCTGCCCGAGCCGCGCGGCCCGCTCTCCGCCGCGGTGACGGCCCTGCTGCGGGGATCGGACCCCGCAAGCGCGGACGCCGGGGGTGTGCCGTCTCCCGAGCGGTGTGCCGCCTACGGCGACGACCTGCAACTCGCCCTCTACGTCCTCTACGAACTGCACTACCAGGGGTTCCAGGGCGTCCCCGACAGCCTCGAGTGGGACAGCGGCCTGCTGGCCTGTCGCGGTGCGCTCGAGCGTCGCTTCCTGAGCGCGCTGCGCGAGGACGTGCCGGTGGACGACACGGACACGGCCCGGCAGGCGCTGGACGAACTCCAGCTCGAACCGGTCGGCGACGACGGCGGCGGCGTCTCCCACTTCCTCCGCGACGAGGGCAGCCTCGAGCACCTGCGTGAGTACGCCGCGCTGCGTTCGCTGTACCACCTCAAGGAGGCGGATCCGCACGCCTGGGTCCTCCCGCGGCTCCACGGACGGGCCAAGGCCGCCATGGTCGCCGTCGAGTTCGACGAGTTCGGTGCGGGCCGCGCCGACGAGATCCACGCGGAACTGTTCGCCGACCTCATGGAGGACCTGCGGCTGGACACGGCGTACGGCCACTACGTCGACGCCGCGCCGGCCGAGGCGCTCGCCACCGTCAACCTGATGTCCCTGTTCGGCCTGCACCGCGCCCTGCGTGCGGCGCTCGTCGGGCACTTCGCCGCCGTCGAGACGACCTCGTCCCCGGGTTCGCGCCGCCTCGCCGAGGCGCTGCGCCGCGTGGGCGCGGGCCCGGCGGCCGTACGGTTCTACGCCGAGCACGTGGAGGCGGACGCGGTGCACGAGCAGGTCGTACGCCACGACGTCGTCGGCGGGCTCCTGGAGGGCGAACCGCACCTGGATGCCGAGGTGGTGTTCGGGATCCGCGCGACCGCCCACCTCGAGGACCGCCTGGCGGCCAGGCTGCTCGGCGCCTGGCGCCGGGGGGCCACCGCACTGCGCGGGGACAGGCCGCTGGAAGCCGGCATCCGCTCTTCGGCCCAACCGCCCGGGCCCGGGCCCCGGCTCGGGACGGCGGCCCCTTGACCGCGAGGGCCGGCCCGGTGCGAAGGAGACCCCCGTGAACGACGCCCCGGCCGTGGACCGGACACCGGGCAGGACTCGGCGCCGGTGCGGCGGCCGGGGCGTCGCCGGGGTGTTCAGCGGCGGGGGTGGAAGACGAGCTGCCGCCCGGGGCCGTCCGCGGGAAGGACGAACCCTCCCACGTCCTGCAGCATCAGGAACGGGACCTCGGTGTCCTCCGGCAGGTCCTGGATTTCACCGGTTTCGAGCGAGAAGGAGACGGGGTCGTACCCGGACGCACCCGGACTCTGCCGGTAGCCGTGGGCGACACCGTCGTCGCCGACGGACAGCAGGCGGATGCCCGCCGACTCGTCGTCCAGGCAGTACGCCTGGTCCCGCTCGAAGTCGAAGGCGAGGGCGCCCTTGACGACGTAGCGGCCGTTCGGCGACGCGGCGGTCCGGACGGGGGTGTACTCCGGTCCGGCCTTCACGTTGCATGGCGCGGACATCTCCAGCTTCCCGGACTTCAGGTCGTGCATGGCCGTGACATCCGACCCCTTGAAGGAGGGCCAGGTGGAGACCACGTGGTCCCCGATGATCTCGAGCACGCGGCCGGCCTTGTCCGCTTTGTGCGGGTTGACGCCCGGCGGAACGGCGTCACGCGACAGCCAGGATCCGGCCACCCCGAAGCCGCCTATAACGAGCGACATCAGCGGACCGTCCGGAGAGAGCCCGGCCACCGTGCCGCCGATGCAGTTCTCCCAGCCCTCGTTCACACAGACCGGAGGCAGTTCCACCTGGTCCTCCTCATACGTCTGCACGCGATTCGCCGAGATGTCGATCGACGCGGAACTGCGGTCCACGCTGCTCGGGGGGACCCAGGCCACCACGACCCCGTTTCCGCCGTCACCGACCTCGACGCGGGCGTTACCGACGTCGGCCGGAATGGCGATGGTACGGGCGGGAGCGACGTCCTTGCCCGATGAGTCGGCCAAGTAGAAGGCGAGAGAGATCGTCCCTGATTCCGTGTCGTCAGAAGCACTTTCACCCGAGGGATCCACAGGGGAGACACGGTTACCGGAGGCGGCTTCATCGGAGTCCGCCTGGTCCTCGCCGTAGGCCCAGAGGGTGACGTACTCACGGCCGTCCTGGTCCACCACGAGAAGCCGGGGCGGCGAGACCTGGCCTTCGCCGTCCACCGGGGCCGGCGGCTGCCACACGGCGCTGCTCCAGCGGAGCGTGCCGGTGGCCGCGTCGCGCGCTTCGACGACGTAGCCCTCGTCCTTGCGCTGGAGGAGGGCGACGACGCCCGCCCGGGGCACGGCCTCCACGGGCGGGAGGGAGGCCACCCTGGCGTCGCGCTCCTCCGGGAGCCAGTCGAGGGAGGCGCTCCAGCCCTTGGAGGTGTCGAAGCCCTCCGGTGCCTTCACCGACGGCTTCGAGGAGGCCCCGGGGCTCGACGAGGAGCCGCCCGAACCCTCGTTCCCCGCCGATCCGTCGTCACCGCCGCTGCCGCAGGCCGTCAGCAGCCCGACAGCCACCGCGGCGGCGACGGCTCTTCCCATGATCCTCATCGTGTGCCCCCTTCGACCGCGGGAAGGCAACCACGACCAGCGCGCCCCCCGCACACAAGATCAGCAAAATGCTTGGAGGGTACAACATGTTCCGTGACCGCAGGCTCCGGGGCCCCGGGGAGGCCGCAGCCGGTCACAGGCTCGTCAGGACCTGCGGGGCGAGGGTCTTGATCAGGGTGTTGGTCCAGCGCATCTGCCGCAGGGTCTGCGGGTGGCACTCGGAGACCACGGCGAGCAGCCCCTCGTCCTTGGTGGCCTGTGCGAGCTGCGCGAGCATCTCCCAGTGCAGGGAGTTCTCCGCGGCGCCCAGGTGCAGATCCCGGAGGTCCCGCAGGAGCAGCAGACCGGGCTCGGGGCGGTGCCCCACCGCTTCGGCCGTCTTCTCCCTGAGCGCCGACAACAGCCCCGGGAAGGGGGCCTCAGGAACATCACCGAGGTGCAGGCCGTGGTCGTGGCCGATGCCGGTCAGGCGCCGGGCGTGTTCGCGGGACCAGTGGGCGAGGTCTGTGGCGACGTGGTGGACCTCGTGTTCGGTGCGGTGGCGTTCGGCCACGGTCGTCAGCTGCCCGGCGAGGCGTCGCTCGCCGTGGTGGAGCGTGCGGAGGGTGAGGGTGAGACCGTTCACCGGGCTTCCTCCCCACGGTCCGGAAAAGCGTCGCCCGACTGGGTGGCGAGGGCGGGCGTTCCGCCGGTGGTGGGCGGTACGGCGTCGGCGCGGGAGGCGGCCGAGGCGGTGGTGGTCGGTGCGGGGGCGTGGTGGCCGTCCGCGCGTTCCACCAGGCGCAGCGCGGCCGCGGCGGTCTTGAACAACGGCTGCTTCGACGCGGGGTCCCAGTCGGTGATCGTCGCCTCGTTCGCGGCGCGCCCGGGTGTTCCGCCGTCCGGGCCGTGCCCGGCCTCGGTGTCCCAGTAGCCGTAGTGGAAGGGGACGAACAGCAGCCCCGTACGGATGTCGGTCACCCGGAGCCGGCCCCGCAGGGCGCCACGGGGTGTGGTGACCTCGACCAGATCGCCCTCGTCGAGTCCGAGCGCGTCCCCGTCGGAGTGGAGGAGCGACGAGGCCTGCACCCATCGTTGCACCCGGCTCGCCTCGACACCCGGCTCGAGATACGTGTCCACGCGTACGGGCCACGACTCGTGCGCACCGTAAGGGGTACGGCTGCCCCAGGGGTGGGCGATCCGGTCCACCGAAGCCTCTGCAGCCTCCATGTACGCCTCCCAGCACACACCGACGGCGTCCGCCGCCTCGTCCCCGGTACCCCTCGCCCCACTCCTGTAACGCCGTCAGGGACGTCTCGGGCGCTTCCCGGCTTCCCGGATCCCCGGTGACCGGATCCGCCGGCGACGGTGCGGGGAACGGACTCCGCCGGGTGCCCGGCAGGCCCAGCGACGGTGAGAGCACCGCCGAACGCGACCCCGAGTCGGCTCTCGGCGACATCAGCGCAGCGAAGCCCCACCAGTAGTGCCGCCTCATCCATAAAAGGGGGCCCGGCGAGGCGAGTGTGTTCCACCCCCGCCGGGAGCCCGACGGCATGGGGCCGGGCCGCGGGAACCCGACTCCCCGCACGCCGCGCCCGCGCGCTGTTAGGCCTCGGACCACCGGGTACTCGGCGGTACGTCCCCGATCGCCACACGCCTCACATGGGAGACGGGAGAGAAGATGGCCGACTTCGGATACTTCCTGTCGTGCGAGGAGCACAGCCCGGCTGAACTCGTCGAGCAGGCCAGAATGGCCGAACAGGCCGGCTTCGACTCCCTCTGGATCTCGGACCACTACCATCCGTGGAACGACCGGCAGGGCCAGAGCCCGTTCGTGTGGACGGTGATCGGCGCCCTGTCGCAGGCCGTCTCGCTGCCCGTCGAAACGGCGGTGACCTGCCCACTCGTACGGACTCATCCCGCGGTGACCGCCCAGGCGGCCGCCACCTCCGCCGCCCAGCTGGGTGGCCGTTTCCGACTGGGGGTGGGCACCGGCGAGGCGCTCAACGAGCACATCCTGGGCACACCCTGGCCCGAGGCGTCGGTACGCCTGGAGATGCTGGAGGAGGCGGTCCAGATCATCCGGCAGCTGTTCACCGGCGAGCAGACCAGCCACCGCGGCAAGCACTACACCGTGGAGAACGCCCGGCTGTACACCCTGCCCGACGAACCGGTGCCCGTCGACGTCTCCGCCTTCGGCCCGCAGGCCGCCGAGGTCGCGGCACGCATCGGCGACGGCCTGATCACGACGGCGCCCGACGCCGCCATGGTCGAGCGCTTCCGCCGCGGTGGCGGCGGCACCAAGCCGGTGTACGGCGGACTGAAGGTGTGCTGGGGCGCGGACCGGCAGGAGGCGCTGCGCACCGCACACCGCCTGTGGGCCAACGAGCAACTGCCCGGGGAGCTCCCGCAGATCCTGCCGACCCCACGCCACTTCGAGCAGGCGTCCGAGTTGGTCACCGAGGACCGGGTGGCGGCCGCCGTACCGTGCGGTGACCACCCGGACACGCACATCGAGGCCCTGTCGGCGTTCGTCGACGCGGGATTCGACACCGTGTACGTCAACCAGATCGGCAAGGAGCAGCAGGGCTTCTTCGACTTCTACCGCACGAAGGTCCTGCCGCGACTGCGCGACTGACCCACACGAGGGACGGCGGTGGAACCATGGACCGGCCCGCGGGCACGACGAACCTCGCTCTCGTCGTGATCGACATGATCAACACCTACGAGCACGAGGACGCCGAGCTGCTCGTCCCGTCCGTCCGACGTGTCGTACCCGTCCTGGCGGAGCTGATCGGACGGGCCCGCGGGGCGGACGTGCCGGTGATCTACGCGAACGACAACTTCGGCCTGTGGCGCTCCCACCAGGGGGAACTCGTGGCCACCGCTCTGGCCCGGCCCCATGCCGACCTGATCGAGCCGATAACGCCCGACGACGAATCGCTCTTCGTGGTGAAGGCCCGCCATTCCGTCTTCTACGAGACACCCCTGTCCTACCTCCTGTGGCGGCTGGGCGTCGGACACGTGGTGCTGAGCGGTCAGGTCACCGAGCAGTGCGTCCTCTACTCCGCCCTGGACGCACACATCCGCCACCTGGAGGTCACCGTGCCCAGGGACGCCGTCGCCTCCATCCATCCCCATCTGGAGTCCGCCGCCCTGGAGATGATGGAGCGCAACATGGGCGCCCGGGTCACCACGGCGAAGGAGATCGACTTCCCGTGACGGGAACCGCGCTTCCCGCCGCGCCCCGAGCTCCGGGACCGCCCGCCCCTCGACCACGGGGGACCGGTCAGCCGAGGGTGCGGCAGTACAGCGCGTCCGGGGTCCGGAAGGAGCCGAAACGGCCGGTGTGGGCGATGCCGGCGGCGTACTCGCCGTCCGCGCACTGGCCCTTGTGGTGGCCGTGCGCGAAGTCGCCGCCGCCGGGGGCCGGCCCCCTGTTGTCGCCCCGGTCGAACCAGACCGTGCGGCCGGTCGTGGCGGTGATCGCGCCGGGCCGGGCGGCCGCGCACAGGGCGGCCGAGACGGCGGAGCCGCGGACGCTGTAACCGGTGAGGAAGTACCCGTCGGGGCACTGGAGTTTGGTGTAGCCGGACGCCCAGTCGCCGCCCGGAGCGACGTGCCGCTCGTCGGTGACCACCCGGTGTCCGCGGGCCGGGTCCCACAAGGGCCCGGCGGTCACGTCGGAGCACAGGCCCCGGTTGCCCGTGTGGCTGAGGCCGAGGAGGCGCTGTCCGTCGGGGCAGACGGCCTTGCGGGCGCCGGAGTCCCAGTCGGGGAGCGCGCGCATGCGCCGCGAGGCGACGAAGTCGGCGTGGTCGGGGCTGAGCATCGACCAGTCGGCCACGGGGCTGATGCGGCCGGTGCGACCGGAGGCCCCGATGAGCCGGGTCCAGGCGGCGGCACGCCAGTCGTCGCCGTCGTAGAGGCCCATGCGGCGGCCCGCGGCGTCCCAGTGCAGCAGCGCCCAGCCGTTGCCCGCGCGGTTGTCGTGCCAGCCGACGAGCGGCCAGTACGCGAAGTCGGCGTCGGTACGGATCAGGTGGTCGACGAAGTTCTCGAACCAGGCCCGCTGTCCGGCACCCGTCTCACCGCGGCCTCCGACACCGAACTCGCTGATCCAGACAGGGGCGGTGAAGTGCCGGTCCTGTTCGGCCGACACGTAGAAGGCCTGGCGGTTCAGTACGTCGATCAGTTCGGCGGGGGCGAGGTCCTGGTAGCGGGGGTCGGTGGTCTCGCCGATTCCGGTGGCACCGCTGTGGTGAGGGCCGGTGTAGCCGTAGAAGTGGGCGGAGTACACGAGCTTGCCGGAGTCGACGAGGGTGTGCGAGAGCCGGCGTACGGGCTCCAGTGTGGGGCGTCCGTGCGCGAAGCCGTCCACGGGGATGCCGGTCCAGTTGATGCCCTCGACGATGATGAGGAGGTCGGCGTTCGCCTCCGTCAGGATGCGGTCGCCCAGGCGCTGGGAGGCGGTGAACCAGTCGTGCTGGTCGCCCAGGCCCCAGTTGGGGTCGTCCCAGACGGTGCGGCGGACCTCGTTGTACAGGTCGGCGCCCACGACCCGCTGGTTGTCCTTGTAGCGGCGGGCCATGAACAGCCAGTCGTCCTCCCACTTCTCGGTGGACCGGCTCGCGTTCCAGCGTTCGTTGCCGTCGACGCCGCAGCACCAACGGGTGGTGTTGGTGTGGTTGTTGAGGATCACCGCGAGTCCGGAGGCGGTGAGTTCGCGGACCACGACGTCGTAGACCTGGAGCGGGGTCTTTCCGCGCAGGGCGGGGTTCGCGGCGACGGAGCCGTCCGTGACGGGACGGCCGTCGTGGATCATCTCGTTGGAGAAGGGCAGCCGGATGCTGTTGATCCCGATCTCCTGGAAGCCGGAGATGATCTCGGCCATGGGGGCGCGGTCCAGGCCGAGGGGCATCCGGCCGGCGTTCTCCCCGGCGTGGTGCCGGGCGTCCTCGTCCCTGCTTCCCGAGCCGTTCCACGTGCCGCTGGCTCCGTGCCAGTTGCCGGAGCGCAGCTTGAAACGGTCACCGTCCGCGTCGACGATCCAGCGGCCCCGGGTGCTGAGGGGCGCCGTCCAGTCCTCGGCGGAGGCGGACGCCGGCCCGGGGGCGGGCCCCTGCGGCGCCGCGGTCGCGGCGGGCGCCAGGGGCGCCAGGACGAGTACGGTGGCCAGAGCCGCCCTGCCGAAGAATCCGCGCACGGTCACCACCCCGAGGCTGAGTTGTCATGCCCATTCTCACACTGCGACCATCATGAGGGCCGGCGCGACATTGGTCCAGTCCTGCGCGCGACCGAGCCGGCGCACACCGGGGGCCGTGCTACCGTGAAGAGTTGCAGTTTCGGTTACCAGAGACCCAGAGACTTCGAGTGCTCTTCCGGCCTTCCGTCGACGAGCACTCTTTTTTGTTGCTGGAGAGCTTCGCGGCTCACCAGGAATACGGCCGGGTGGATCGTTGCTGCAACGACGGGCCCACAAGGTGTGGGCCCCGAGCACTGCCCTCAAGGGAGATTCAATATGGCATCTGGCACCGTGAAGTGGTTCAACGCGGAAAAGGGCTTCGGCTTCATCGAGCAGGACGGCGGCGGCCCCGACGTGTTCGCCCACTACTCGAACATCGCCACCTCCGGCTTCCGCGAGCTTCAGGAGGGCCAGAAGGTGACTTTCGACGTCACGCAGGGCCAGAAGGGCCCGCAGGCCGAGAACATCGTTCCCGCCTGACGTCGACGCCGACGCACGGCGCGTGGCCGGGACCCGCACTTCTGTGATGCGGGCCCCGGCCCACTGCGTTCTCCCTCTCCCCCCGGTCCTCGGCCCGGCAACGAAGCCGGTGCCGTTCCCGCACCCACGGCGCGCCCCGCTCTCGCTCCTGCGATCCGACACTCCCGGCCGCCGACCGATTCTTCGTCTCCCTGTTACTTCGGCTCATTCTTGCGAATCCTCATGCGGCCGCGCAGGTCCCCGCCGGGAGGAATTCCTCGATACGTGCCGCATCGAGGAAGGTTCCGCATGAACCGCAACCGCACAGCCCGTTCGAACAACACCTCCTCCCGCTCCCGTACGGACAAGGCCCCCACGGGCTCCGGCCGGGGCGGTCGCGTCCGCTCGCAGGGGACGGGCCGCCAGGGCGCCGCTTCCCGTTCGGGCAAGGCCGGGCACGGCGGCGGCCGCGGAGGCCGCGGAGGCCGTCCCGTCGCGTCCGGTGGGGAGTTCGCCCCGCCGGTCACCCTCACCCCGGCGCTGGAGCCGGTCGAGTCCTTCTCCGAACTCGACATGCCCGAGAGGCTGTTGACCGCCCTCGGAGCCGAGGGAGTGACCACCCCGTTCCCGATCCAGGCCGCGACGCTGCCGAACTCGCTGGCCGGCCGGGACGTGCTGGGCCGCGGGCGCACCGGCTCGGGCAAGACGCTCGCCTTCGGCCTCGCCCTGCTGGCCCGCACCGACGGGCAGCGGGCCGAGCCCCGGCAGCCGCTGGCCCTCGTCCTCGTACCCACCCGGGAACTCGCCCAGCAGGTCACCGACGCCCTCACCCCCTACGCACGCGCACTGCGCCTGCGCATCGCCACCGTGGTCGGCGGGGTGTCGATCGGCCGGCAGGTGAGCGCCCTGCGCGCCGGGGCCGAGGTCGTCGTCGCGACACCCGGCCGGCTCAAGGACCTCATCGACCGGGACGACTGCCGCCTGGACCAGGTCGCCGTCACCGTCCTGGACGAGGCGGACCAGATGGCCGACATGGGCTTCATGCCGCAGGTGACCGCCCTGCTCGACCAGGTGCGCCCCGAGGGCCAGCGCATGCTGTTCTCCGCCACGCTGGACCGCAATGTCGACCGTCTGGTGCGCACCTACCTCCACGATCCCGTGGTCCACTCGGTCGACCCGTCCGCGGGCGCGGTCACCACGATGGAGCACCACCTGCTGCATGTGGACGACGACGACAAGCACGCCACCACCACGGAGATCGCCGCCCGCGACGGGCGCGTGATCATGTTCCTGGACACCAAGCACGCCGCCGACCGGCTGGCCAAGAAGCTCCTCGCCGTCGGGGTGCGCGCCTCGGCCCTGCACGGCGGGAAGTCCCAGTCCCAGCGCACCCGGACCCTGACCCAGTTCAAGGACGGCCACGTCACGGTCCTGGTGGCCACCAACGTCGCGGCCCGCGGCATCCACGTCGACAACCTGGACCTCGTCGTCAACGTCGACCCGCCCGGCGACCACAAGGACTACCTGCACCGCGGCGGGCGCACCGCCCGCGCCGGTGAGTCCGGTACCGTCGTCACCCTGGTCCTGCCGCACCAGCGCCGCGACATGACCCGTCTGATGAACGACGCCGGCATCACCCCGCAGACCACCCGGGTACGCCCCGGCGGGACCGAGCTGAACCGCATCACCGGAGCCCAGGCTCCCTCGGGCGTACCCGTCGTCCTCGCTCCGCCGCCCGCCCAGAACAAGCCCGCGCGTTCCGGGTCCTCGTCCCGCGGCCGACGCGGCCGTCCCGGCCAGGGGCGCCGCCGCCCGTCCGCCAAGGGGTAGGGCAGGCCCCGGTCGCGCGGGTCGAGCTCGGTCGGGATGTGCGACACGTACGTCTCGACGGTCTCGCGGCCGATGACCACCCGGGCAGCGGTCTCGGCGTTCGACAGCCTCTCGGCGACGGGTTTCGGCGCCTCGGTCTCGCGAGGCGCCGGGGCGGACAGCGCCTCGTACACGTGCTCGTCGAGGTCGAAGGCGGTGACCACCAGGACCTTCATCGGCCCGGCGGCGCCCGGTCCGGCCGGGCAGGCGGGCCGCCTCCCTTCCGTCCAGGACACGGACCGGGACGCCGGAACCGGGGGCGGGGGCGGGGGCGGTCATCCGTGGCCTCCGGAGGGAAAGCGGGCGGGCGCGCCGTACGGACGTGGCGTCAGGTCACCGGACTCCCACGGGTGGTGACACCAGGCCGTCGACCGCGCGCCGGGCCCTGCGCCTGCGGGCGCATTGCCGAACCGTGACCTCCCGACTGCTACCGCGAGTAACTTACCCCTAGGTAAGTTCAGTTCGAACCACCCCCCGAGCGGCGCGGAGGCCGCTTCCCGCCTGCTGCTTCACAGGAGGTTCGCCATGCCCCCACGCCCGCGCACCAGGCTTCTGGCCGCGACGGTCACCGCCGCCGCCTGCATCGGCGCCCAAGCGATCGCCGCCGTCCCCGCCGCGGCGACGGACGAGGTCGTGTCCCGGGGCGTCACCATCCCCGCGTTCTACCACCCGCCCGCCCACCTGCCCGCCGCCGACGGCACCCTCGTCCGGAGCGAGCCCCTCCCGCTGGCCCTGAGCCTGCCCGGCCTCAAGGGTCGGCTGCCGGGAAGCGCGACCCGGCTGATGTACAAGTCCACCGACTCCAGCGGGCAACCGGTCGCCGTCACCGGCGCCTACCTCGAACCGGCCGCCCGCTGGAAGGGCCGCGGGCCCCGGCCCCTGGTCGCGGTGGCACCCGGCACCATGGGGCAGGGCGACCAGTGCGCCGCGTCCCTGGGGCTCGAGCGCCCGCTGACGCTCAACGGCCGGACGGTGTCCGTCGGTTACGAGAACCTGACGATCCACCGCCTCCTCGCGAAGGGCGTCGCCGTGGTCGTCACCGACTACGCGGGCCTGGGCACGACCGACCGGCTGCACACCTACGTGAACCGGGTCGACGAGGCCCACGCGGTCCTGGACGCCGTCCGCGCCGTCCGCTCGGTGCGCGGAGCCTCGGTCACCGCCGACTCCCCGGTCGGGCTCTTCGGATACAGCCAGGGCGGCGGGGCGAGTGCGGCGGCCGCCGAACTCCAGCCCTCCTACGCCCCCGACGTCCCCCTCGCCGGGACGTACGCCGGAGCGCCGCCCGCCGATCTGACCTCGGTCACCAGGGCCATCGACGGCAGTGAACTGGCGGGTGCGCTGGGCTGGTCGCTGAACGGCTTCCTCCAGTCCGACCCGTCCCTGAGACCCCTCGCCGAGGCACATCTGAACGCCGTCGGCAAGGCGGCGCTCACCGACCTGTCGACGATGTGCCTCGGCGACGCCCTCTTCGGCCATGGCTACGCCAAGAGCACCCGATGGACCCGCGACGGGCGCTCCATCAGCGACATCATCGCCGCCACGCCGGCCCTCCGGGCGTTCCTGGACAGCCAGCGCATCGGCACGCTGAAACCGTCCGGTCCCGTCCGCGTGGCGACGGGCGTCAGCGACGACCTCGTACCGCACGGACAGGCCCGCGGCCTCGCCGTCGACTGGTGCCGCAAGGGCGCCGACGTCACCTACAAGGCCGTCGTCCTGCCCGACGTCGGCAGCCCACTGCTCAACCACTTCGCACCGCTGCTGACCGACCAGGGCAGCGCCATCGACTGGCTGACCGACCGGCTGTCCGGCAAGCGGGCCGCCTCCACCTGCCGGAGCATGCCCGTACAGCCCTGACGACGGCGATCGGTCCTGGTCCGCGGCTCCCGGCAGCCCGGGCACCACCGCCGCGAAGTGCCGCCACGTCGAAGTGATCCGGGCCGCCGGCCCCCCGCCGGGCCGGGGCTCGGCTAGGCTCTTCGACCATGTCGCACCCTGACGATCTGCTCGTCGCCGTCGCCGCGATGGTCGAGGCGGACCGGGACAGCCAGATGTCGCTCACCGTGGTGGTCCCCGGCGCCGTCATCACCGGACGGCTGGCCCCCGAGGCCCTGTGGAGAGAGCGGGTGGCGGAGGTGCTGCGCGACTCCGCGCGGCTGACCCACTTCGCCGTTCCGTTCGAGGAGGCCGGCGGGGGCGGGAGCCCGTCACGCCCCTCCCACCTCCACTTCCACGTCGCCCGCATCCTCCAGGGGAGCTACGGCATCCCCGACACCGGGGGGATGTACCGCGTCGCCCTCGCCGAGGTGAGCGCCTGGACGGTGGGGGACATCGGCTACGCGGACCAGCTGACGTAGTACGCGGACGAGGCCGGCCGGTGGTCTACGGGATGAGGCCGATCGAGGCGCAGGCCGCCCGGTACTCGGCGGTGCAGATGTCCTTGACGTCGTAGACGTCGTCCCGGATCACCGTGTCCTCGATGTTGTCCCGCGTCAGGGCGACCACCGGTATCAGCATCGTCGGGATGTCCTTCTGCGTCGCGCTGTCGACGCGGTCGACGGTCAGCGAGTCGAACTGGATGTCCCGCCCCTGGACCCGGGCCACCGCGATCTCCGCGGCGCCGCCCGCCGCGAGCCGGAACGACTTGTACACCGTCATGTGCTGCGTGCCCTCGACGACCCGCTGCACGCCCTCCAGATCGGCGTCCTGCCCGGTCACCGGCGGGAGGTCGGAGACCCCCGCCTCCTCCAGCGCCTCGATGACGGCTCCGGCCATGCTGTCGTTCGCCGAGTAGACGGCGGCGACGTCGTCGGCGCCGATGGCGTCGATCGCCTTCTCCATGTTCGCCTTGGCGACCTCGGGCCTCCACTTCTCGGTGTCGTACGTCTTGACCACGTCCACCTTCCCGTTCAACTCGTTGAACGCGCCCTTCTTGAACAGGGCCGCGTTCGGGTCGGCGGGCGCGCCGTTCATCACGACGACCTTGCCGTCCTTCCCCTCGCCGCCGAGCGCGTCGACGATCGCACGGCCCTGCACCTCGCCGACGAGCTCGTTGTCGTGCGACACGTACGCGTCGACCGGGCCCTCGGCGAGCCGGTCGTAGGCGATGACGGGGATGCCCGCGGCCTTGGCCTTCTTCACGTCCGGTCCGACGGCCCTGGAGTCCACCGCGTTCACCAGGATCACGTCGACCTCGTCGTCGATCATCCGGCCGAACTGCCGGCTCTGCTCGGCCGCGCTCCCCCCGGCGTTGGCGTAGGCGACCCTGCCCTTCTTGCCGGTGAGAACGCCGACCCGCTCCTCGATGAGGGGGCGGTCGAACTTCTCGTAGCGCGCCGCGTCCTTGTCGGGCAGGAGGAGGCCCACCGTGATGTCGTTGCGCTCGCTCGGCGACGCGGAGTCACTGCTCCCGCCGGTGTCGCCGAGCGCACCGCACGCGGAGAGCGAGAGGAGCGAGAGGGCCGTGAGGCCGACCGTCACAAGAGTGGTGCGGGTGGTACGGGTGGTGCGAGGAGTGCAGGGATTCACATCAGGTGCCTTCCGGGCGAGGGGGCAGCGCGGCGACCGGTGAGGGGCAGCCAACGCCGCGCGGCCCGGCAGCGTCAAGCCGTGCCCGTCACGCGGCCCCACCTGTCGGTGCCACGGCCCGAGCGGCCGCCACCGGTCCGATTCATGGCAGTGACGACCCGAATGGGCTGTGCTCTCCGCTCCGGAACCGCCGTTGCTCCAGGGGATTTTCACTGAACATCATCCAGCCGGGAGCGCCCCGCGCACCGGACGCCGCACATGCTCACGGCATTCACGCGAAGCGGGCGGAGAACGTGCGCAGGAGTGACACACGGACTGCACACAGCGGCTCGCGGGTGTCGTTAGCGTTGCTGTTCCTGCTCCACTCGCTCTCGCGTGCGAATGCGAACGGGCCGTCCCCGGCTCGGCGGGTGCGCGCATGCCGACTCAGGAAGACAACGGATGGACTACTGCTCCACGTGTCGCCGGCATCTGAACGGCGCCCTGGTGTGCCCCGGATGCGGCGCCTACGCTCCCGACATCACGCCGAGCGCCATAAACGGTCGCACGGTCACCGCCCCGGTGACGACGACCGCGCCACCGGGTGCGGAAGCCGCCGGGGTCACCGAGGCCGCGGAGCGTGTCGACGCGGGTGCCGGTGCGTTCCACGACTCCGGCCTCGACCCCGACCCCGCGGCGGCGTCCGCGTCCGTGTCCGCAGTATCTGCGACGCCTGCGATGTCCGCGATGGCCGCGCCCACGGGGCGGGCGGCGCGGCGACGGCAACTGGCGCGGTGGAAGAAGACCCAGCGCCGCGCCCTGGTCGCCACGGCGGTGGCGTTCGTCGGCGGTGGTCTCACCGTCGCCTCGATGGACCGGGGTTCCGGCGACCGCACCCAGGCCGCGACGGCACCCGAGGTCACCGGTATGGGTGGCGCGAAGGAGCCCGCGGAGCAGTACGGCGACCCCGCACCCGCGGTGCCCCCGCCCGGCACGCACCGGTCCTCCCCGGACCGGCCCCCGCAGTCGGCCCCGGACGACGCCCCGGACCCGCAGCCGACCGGCGCCGAGTCGACACCCGCCGTCGCGTCGGGCACCCGGTCGGACGGCGTCACCGGCACGCCCACGACGGCGGCGCCCCCGCCGCGGACCACCTCGCCGTCCACCGGCTCGGGTGCGGAAGCCGGCTCCGGCTCCGGCTCCGCCGAGGGCAGCACCGGTGCCGATTCCGGCTCCGCCGCGGCGACCCGTCCGACGAGCCCGCCCGTGGCCGCCTCCGGCACCGGAGGCACCGGGGACGGCAGCGGCGGCGGGAGCGGGAGGTCGGAAGGCGAGAGCGGCTCGCAGCCCGCCCCGCAGGCTCCCTCGACGCCCCCGCCCGACTCACCGAGCACGCCCCGCTCCGAGCTGTGCCTGCTGGTGATCTGCCTCGGCTGACCGCCCCCGGCACGTGTTCCGCGCCGTGCTGCGGAACAATCGGAACATGAGCATCGTCAAGATCAACGTACTCACGGTCCCGGAAGAGCAGCGGGAGACGCTGGAGCAGCGGTTCGCCGCGCGGGCGGGGGCGGTGGAGGGTTCGGACGGCTTCGAGTGGTTCGAGCTGCTGCGCCCGGTGGAGGGCACCGACACCTATCTCGTCTACACCCGCTGGCGGTCCGAGGAGGACTTCCAGCGCTGGATGGAGGGCCGCGCCCAGGCCGCACACGGCGGTGAGGGCGCGCAGGGCGACCGCCCGAAGCCCGCGGCCACGGGAGCGACGCTGTGGTCCTTCGAGGTGGTCCAGCAGACCGGCCCCCAGCAGGCCTGACCCACCGCTGCGGCGCCCCCGCGTTCGCCCGGACCGTACACGTCGGTCACCCGTCCGGCGGAGAAGCGCACGAGCCGACGAGCGGGCACTCGGCGGAAAGGGGCGGCCTCGGCCCGCCGGCCCTTTCCTTCCCGGGCGGCGGAACACACGCAGGAGCCGGAGCCCGGAAAACACGGAGCAGGGGCCCCGCACCGATGTGCGGGGCCCCTGCTGAAATCCCTGCGTACTCGCGTACGTACGGGTCAGGCGGGAACGATGTTCTCGGCCTGCGGGCCCTTCTGGCCCTGCGTGACGTCGAAGGTCACCTTCTGGCCCTCCTGGAGCTCACGGAAGCCCGAGGTGGCGATGTTCGAGTAGTGGGCGAACACGTCGGCGCCGCCGCCGTCCTGCTCGATGAAGCCGAAGCCCTTTTCCGAGTTGAACCACTTCACCGTACCGGTGGCCATATCAAATCTCCTGAGACAGTGCACGGGAAAACGCACTTCACGAATTCCCTCATCGTCGCGATGATCACCTGCCCGGAGAACCGGTAGCAAACTGGCAACCACAACTGCAACTGACGTCAGCTTAGCATGGACCATATCCACGGCAAGCGAGGAAAATCACCGAAAACAACGTCGACAACGCGTTTAAGGAAATAGATTTCCGTGACGGATACTGGATTTCTGTTCCGGTGGGAACAGATTTTCAGCGGTGCTGGTGCACGGCATCCGCGCCCCGTCGACGCAGCTCCTCGTTGAGCCGCTCGAGCTGCTCCAGCCGCTCCTCCAGGTCGATGATGCGACACGCGGCGTCGACCGGAGTCCCCTGGTCGACGAGTTCGCGGGCCCTGGCGGCGAGCTTCAGCTGGTGGCGCGAGTAGCGGCGGTGGCCGCCCTCCGAGCGCATCGGGGTGATCAGTTCCGCCTCGCCCAGGGCACGGAGGAAGGCGGGTGTCGCTCCGACCAGTTCGGCGGCCCTGCCCATGGTGTAGGCCGGGAAATGGTCGTCGTCGAGCCGGTCGGCGACGGGCAGCCGGGCGTCGTCCGGCTGCGGGGCGCCGGCATACGGCTGACTCTCCGGGGGCATGCGCACCTTCCTGCGGACCGCAGGGGACACGGACCGCCACGGGGACGGGTTCCCCACACCGGAACTCTAATCGCCTCGGCGGAAAAACTGTCGCGGCGCACACAGATGTCCGTGCCTGCCCCTGTTCCGCTTGCGGGGGAGACGGGGATCCCCCTTTCACGAGGGGAGCACTCAGACGTGCCCGGGGCCTCCGCTGCCGAAGCCGCCGCTGGAGCCGGGCAGCCAGCGCCGCCGCTGCTGGTCCTTCCCGGTTCTGGTCGCGGAGTGACGGAGCTGGTAGGGCATGAGCCGTTCGCCGTCCCTGGACACCACCGGCACCTCGTCCGGCTCCCGCATCTCCCGCATCTCGTGGACCGCGCCGGTCTCCGGCAGCTTCGGCTGGTCCTCGGGGCTGGGGCGGCGTTCTTCTTGATCCATGACCTTCATGCCGACAAGTACGGCCCAGACCAGCGCGCCGGCCACGACCAGCCCGCCGACGAAGGCCGCGAGCAGGCTCAGTATTTGCTGGCTCGCGGCCAGCAGTTCATACGATGTCGCGTTCATGGTCCGATTATGGATGAGAAAGTGAGATAAAGCACCCGAATGCCCTATTCGCCCCTTCGGGAGGTCTCGGCGGGTGCCCCGCGCTCATTCAGCCGCTCCGGCAGGCGGGGGCCCCCGTGCCGTGACAAATTACCGACGGAGGGAAGGCCGGGACGGGCCGTCGCGTCCCCACGTGTGCAGCTCGGGGCCCGCCCCCGGCCTTCCCGCTCACCCCACCCGGTCCCTCGAGACGGACACAGGATCAGGAGTCGGGCCGGGAGCTCGGGGCGGGGGGTGTTCCGGGGAGCAGCCATGCCGTGGTGTCCGGGCCCAGGCTGCCGTCGGTCAGGGGGGCGCTGGACAGCAGGACCTCGCCGGCGGGGAGGGGGACCGGGTCGGGTGACAGGTTGGCCACACAGCGCCAGCCGTCGTTGCGGTCGAACCGCAGCACCCCGGCGGGGGGGTCCTTCGCCCAGGTCAGCGTCTCGCCCTCCTGGAGCTTGCGGCGCAGGCGCAGGGCCGCGCGGTACAGCTCCAGGGTCGAGCCCGGCACCCCCTCCCGCGCCTGCGCCCCGTCCTGCGCCTCGACGGCGTACGCGCCGAAGTCCGGCGGCTGCGGCAGCCAGGCGCCACCCGCGCCGAAGCCGTACGACGGTCCGGTCGT
Organism: Streptomyces sp. NPDC050388; assembly: GCF_040655635.1. Classification (NCBI taxonomy): domain Bacteria; kingdom Bacillati; phylum Actinomycetota; class Actinomycetes; order Kitasatosporales; family Streptomycetaceae; genus Streptomyces; species Streptomyces sp. NPDC050388. Next base: position 158,831 of record NZ_JBFAKH010000004.1, on the reverse strand, counting down.
CGTCCAGGGCAGCGGCACCCGGCAGCCGTCGCGGCCCTTGCGGACACGCCCCGTCTGCTCCCAGATCGGGTCCTGGAGGACCTCGATGGGCAGGTCGGCGACCTCGGGCAGGCCGAGTTCCTCGCCCTGGTAGACGTAGGCCGAGCCGGGCAGCGCCAGCATCAGCAGGGTCGCCGCGTGGGCCCGGCGCAGCCCGGCGGCGGCGTCGACGGCCGGGGCGTGTCCGCCGGACAGCAGCCAGGCGTTGTCGTCCGTGCCCGGCGGCAGCATCAGGCGCGAGGCGTGGCGTACGACGTCGTGGTTGGAGAGCACCCAGGTCGCCGGGGACCCCGCCGCACGGGCGGTCGCGAGCGAGTCGGTGATGACCCGGCGGAGCGCCTCCGCCTCCCAGGGAGCCTGCAGATACTCGAAGTCGAAGGCCTGGCCCAGTTCGTCCGGCCGGGCGTACAGGGCGCGCCGGGCGCCGGGGACCCAGGCCTCCGCGACGGCCGTGCGGGGCGGGGAGCAGGCGTCGAGGATCTTGCGCCAGTCGCGGTAGATCTCGTGCACCTCGTCCCGGTCGTAGAACGGATGGGTGCCGGGCGGGAACTCGGCGAGGGCGGCCTCGCCGCCCGGTTCGGTGGTGCCGAGGTCGCGCAGCGGCTCGCCCAGGTCCTTGGCGAGGGCGTGCGCGACGTCGACGCGGAAGCCGTCCACCCCCCGGTCGGCCCAGAACCGCAGGGTGGTGCGGAAGTCGGCGCGGACGTCCTCGTTCGCCCAGTTCAGGTCGGGCTGTTCGGCGGCGAAGAGGTGCAGGTACCACTGTCCGTCGGGCACCCGCCGCCAGGCACTGCCGCCGAAGACGGACTGCCAGTCGGTGGGCGGGTGTTCGCCCCGCGGGCCGCGCCCGTCGCGGAAGACGTAGCGCTCGCGGGCCGGGGAGCCGGGGCCGGCGCGCAGCGCCTCCTGGAACCAGACGTGCTGGTGGGAGGTGTGGTTGGGGACGATGTCGACGATCACCTTGAGGCCCAGGCGGTGGGCCTCGGCGACCAGCGCGCCGAAGTCGTCGAGGGTGCCGAGGCGCGGGTCGACGTCCCGTGGGTCGGCGACGTCGTAGCCGCCGTCGGCGAGTTCGGAGGGGTAGAACGGACTCAGCCAGAGGGCGTCCACGCCCAGGGCGGCGAGGTGGGTGAGGCGCCGGGTGACGCCGCGCAGGTCGCCGAGACCGTCGCCGTCGGCGTCGGCGAAGCTGCGCGGATAGACCTGGTAGACGACGGCCTGCCGCCACCAGTCGGGGTTGCGCGAGGAGAGGTCGGGCGCGGCGTCGGACAGAACGCCTGTGACGGGTGGGGCCGGGGCGGAGGCCGGCGGGGTCGGCCGGGGGGCGGGCGGAGCGGTGCGGTCGGTCACGCGGTCTCCTCCGGGTGGGTGCGGGCGACAGCATGAATCTGTCCAGAAGGCCGCAAAAGCGAACACACGGGCGGAGCGGAGGCATTCCCTCCTTGTGTGACGGGCACGTGAAGAGCGCGCAACTCCCCTTGCGTCAGCGCAGGTTGACAGGGTGATGCGGCGCGGTCACCATGAAGGCGCACTGAGGCACATGTGACCAATGAGCCTCGTGTTTCTTCGACCACTCATGCCCGGGACGGCCGGCCGCCGCGTGCTGCCCTGCTGCCCTGCCGCCGTGCCCCGGTCTCCGGCACACGCCAAGAATGGGATCCGCATGTCCATAGCGAGACGTGTCCTCACCCGCCGCCTGCTGGGGACGGGCGCCGCGACCCTCGCCCTCTGCGCGGCCACCACCGTCGCCGCGACCTCCGCCTCCGCCCACGGCTCTCCCGGCGGGGGCGGCTGGAAGTCGGGCGGCGACTACCGGCCGGGTACCGGTGCCGGCACGGTCACCGAGACCGACCGCTGCCAGTTCTCGCTCGACGGCAAGAACTTCTTCGACTCCGTCAAGGTCGACGACCAGAACCTGCGGCCCAGCGAGGACGGCAAGGTCCACCTCGAGGTCCGCACCGCCGGTGACGCGTCCACCTGCACCGCCTCGCTCGCCTCCTACCTGGCGCACGGCGCCACCTTCGCCTCCTCCGGCGAGCAGGTCTTCGTCGACTTCGACACGGTGACGGTCAAGCCCGGCACGACCGATTCCCTCGACATCGCCGTCCCGGACAAGGGCTGCTTCGCGCAGATCGACCTCTACCGGGGCGCCGTGAAGTTCGACGGCAAGCTGGACGCGAACGACGGCTTCGAGCACGGTGAGCTGCCGAAGGGGCCGGACCGTCCGGTCATCAAGGACAAGCTGATCGCGGCCTGGAACGGCGGCACGAAGGACTGCACCGCCGACACCCCGGCCGAGGAGCCGGCCCCCGAGCCGTCCACCTCCGCACCGGAGCCGTCGAAGCCGTCGGAGCCGTCGAAGCCCGCCGAGGACACCACCGCGCCGGCCTCCGGGACGCCGGGCGAGCCGTCCGCGACGCCCGGCACCGACACGCCCGACCAGTCCCCCTCCGAGCCGGCCACCGAACCGGGGGCCTCGCCGAACGGCGGCAGCGACAACCTCGCGGAGACCGGCGCCGACGGCAACACCGGCCCGTTCGCGATCGGCGCGGCGGTTCTGCTGGCGGGCGGCGCGGCGCTCGTCGTGGTCACCCGCCGCAAGCGCACCGGCACCAGCGCCGACGGCCGGTAACCGGTAGCGCCCACCTGCACGCCCGGCCCGTCCCCCGCGGGCCGGGCGTTCGGGGTCGGGGCGGACGGCGGGCCTACCGCTGCGCTCCGGCCCCTCCTCCCTCCACGGTCGCCAGGTAGAGCCGCACGTAGCGCCGTACGTCCACGTCCAGCCCGACGTCCACCAGGCACTGCTCGCGCGTGCCCTCGTGCAGTTCGGACTCGCCGATCCGGGGGCGGCGGTCGACCACGGTCTGGCCGCGGGCCGGGCCGGGGCCCAGGGAGACCTCGACGGGGAGCCGGTGGGTGGTCAGGCCCTCCGGATCGACGACCGCGCACAGCGCACCCGCGTCGCCGAGCCCGCCCGCGTCCTCGGTGGGGTCCTCGGGGGCGCTGCCGGGTGTCGCGGGCCGGTGGGCCAGCAGGTCACCGGCCAGCCGGGCGCCCGGTTCGGTGCTCGCGCGCAGCCTGCGCACCTCGGCCGCCGGGACGACGACCCGGTGGAACACGTCCAGGCCGTACATCGTGATCGGCACCCCCGCGGTGAGCAGGATCGCGGCGGCCTCCGGGTCGTGCCAGACGTTGAACTCGGCCACCGGGGTGGCGTTGCCGACGCCCGCCGCGCCACCCATGAACACGATCCGCTCGATGTTGCGGGTGACCTCGGGATGTGTCCGCAGCAGCAGCGCGATGTTGGTCGGCGGGGCGGTGGGCACCAGGGTGACCGGGCGCGGGGAGGCGAGGATCTCGCGGCGCAGCAGGGCCACCGCGTCCACGTCCGCCGGGAGGCGCCGCGGGGCGGGCAGGCCGAGGTCGCCCATCCCGTCGTGGCCGTGGACGTGCCGTGCGGAACGCGGCGCCTCGATCAGCGGGCGCTCGGCGCCCCGGGCGACCGGAATGCCGGGCGCGCCCGCCTGTTCCAGCACGGTGAGCGTGTTGCGGACGACGCCGTCCACGTCCGTGTTGCCGACCACGCAGGTCACCGCGCGCAGGTCGATCCCCGGGTGACGGACGGCGAACAGCAGGGCCAGGGCGTCGTCGACACCCGTGTCGCAGTCGATGATCACCGGGATGGGCAGACCGTTCGGCACGGCGCGGACTCCTTCGGGGTGGGGTCGGGGAAGAGCCAGGGACGGAAATCACGAGCGGGAACCACGAGCGGAAACCACGGACGGGAAGGGAACACAAAGGTGGCACAGAGGAGCCGCGAAGGGGGCAGGGACGGTTTCCCCCGCGCGTTCACCCGGACGGACCGCCGCGCTGGTGGGGCGGGCGGCTCGGTGGTGCCGTAAGAGCACGTCCCGACCCTGGGCGAGCAGAACACAGCCGCAGCCCGGCTCCACCAGGAGGCACCCCGATGACGCACGCCCAGGCCGCCGCCCGCGTCCTTCTCGCCTCCGCGCTGTCGGTGTCCGCGCTGCTGGCCACGGCCGCCTGTTCCGTCGGCGGGCAGGACGGCCCCGGGACGGTGGTGCCGTCGTCCGTCCCCGCCCCGGCGTCGGCCTCGTCGTCCTCCGCCGCGCCGGCCGCCGAGCAGCCCTCCGCGTCACCGCCCGACGCCGGGCTGAGCAAGGAGCAGGTCCGGGCCGCACTGATCACGGAGACGGACCTGGGACAGCCCTGGGTGCCGACGCGGGGTGCGGCGACCTGGCGGGACGGGCTGCTCAAGGCGGACACGAAGAACGCCGACTGCCGGCGTCTGCTCGACGTCCTCTACACCGAGGAGCTGTTCGGCACGCCGACCGGACCGCGGGCCGTGGTCACCCTGGACGACGCCTACAACGGCGCCCAACTGCGTTACCAGGTCGCCGCGTACCGGCCCGCCGACGTGGACCGCACACTGAAGTGGCTCGGCGGACTGCCTGGCAAGTGCGGGGAGTTCAAGGCGACGACCAAGCGGGACGGCGTGCAGGAGACCGAGGTCGACGCGCTGCGGCTGCCGAAGATCGGGGACGCGCGGCAGGCGTTGCGGGTCAGCATGACCGGCAAGGCGCCCGACGGGGAGCCGACGCATCTCACCCTGGACGTCGCGGTGGTCCGCATCGGTGAGGACACCATCACCCTCACCAACGGCGGATTCGGCGAGGTTCTGTCCGAACTCACCCAGGTGATAGCGGAGTTCGGGGCTGACCGGCTGACGGAGATCAGGAAGCAGGGGCGCGCGGAGGTCTGACCGCGGTTCCGGTCGCCCGGCACCGCTCAGCCCAGACGGTCCACGGCCTCCTTGGCCTCGGCCAGGCCCGCTCCGGTGGCCTCGCGGTAGGCCTTGACCGCCTGGATCCTCTTGCCCTCCCGCACGAGCGCGACGATCTCCTCCCGGTGCGGGACCTCCTCGTGCAGGTCCAGGTGCTCGAGTACGAGGTCGAGCTTGCGTTCGAGGCGGGCGGCACGGCGGCCGGCCCGGGAGATCTCGACCTTGACGGTGATGATGCCGAGGAACACGATGAGGAAGGGCACGGCTACGTCCATTCCGGCAGCTCAGGCGGCGGGGGCTGCGCCTCCGAAGGATTTCGGCTCCGGGCTCGTGTTCAGACCGGCGGCTGGGCCGGGGCCGGTCCCAGGGTCGTGGTGCCCGGGGCCGTGCGGTGGCCGAGACCGGTGCGGTAGGCGTCCAGGGCGGCCTCGACGCGGCCGGTGCGGCGGAGCAGGTCGCCGAGGAGGCGGCACAGGTCGGCCAGGTCGCCGACCGCCCCCGCCCGCTCCAGCAGGCTCATCGCGCGGACGTAGTGCTCCTCGGCCTGCTCGGGGTCGCGCACGTCCTCGGCGATGATGCCGAGCAGCCGGTGCGCCGCCGCCGCGTGCACCGCGCCCCGTTCGGGGGAGAGGCCGCCGAGCACGTCCCGCAGCAGGGCGGCCGCCTCCTGTGAACTTCCGCGCCGGTGCAGTACGTCGGCCAGCTCCACGGTGACCTGACTGCTGTAGAGGACGGCACGGGTGGCCGACAGCATCTCCAACGCCTGACGTAACTCCCGTTCCGCAAGCTCGAGTTCACCGTTCTGCGCATACACGTACCCGCGCATCCAGTGGCAGTTGGCGAGCTCCGTACGCAGGTGCAGCCCGCGGTACAGCTCGGCCGCCTTGGCCAGCGAGGCGTCGGCCTCGGCGATCCGGCCCTCGGCGAGCAGGGTGCGGGCCACCGACCGGTGCATGCGCGCCACCAGCGCCGGGTCACCGGCCTGCGGGGCGAGCGTCAGTGCGAGCTCCGCCGCCTGGGCGGCACGCGCGTGTGCGCCCATGTCCATGTACGGGCCGATCGCGCTGGCGTAGAGCAGCAGCAGCGCGTCCGGGTCGTGCAGCCCGGCCCGGTTCAGCTCGTCGAGGGTGGACTCCAGCAGGTAGACCGCGTACCGGAGTTCGCCCGCGAGGTAGTGCGCGACGGCCCGTCCGCGCAGCGCCGGCACCCGGGCCGGCAGCGGGGCGTCGGCGAGACGTTTCTCCGCCCGTTCGAAGTACTCGCGGCCGGGTTCCAGTTCACCGGCCTCCAGTGCGCATTCGCCGAGCCCGAGCAGCGCGGCGGCCTGCTCCTCGGCGAGGTCCTGCGCCTCGGCCTCGGCGAGCAGCCCGGAGTACTGCCGCACCGCCGTCGCGGCCTCGCCGAGGGCGAGGGAGCGCTGGGCCTCGGTCAGCCGGAACCGTAACTCGGTGACGAGCCGCGCCGAACGCCCGGTCGCCAGTTCGTCGAACGTGACTCCGAGCCGGTCGGCGAGATGCCGCAGGGCGTCGTCGGAGGGCCGCACCCGTCCGGCCTCCAGCGTGGAGACGTAGGCAGGGGTGTACACCGGCTCGGCCAGCTGTTTCTGGGTCAGTCCGCGCTGCATGCGCAGCCGCTGCACCCGACGCCCGATGATGTCCGGATCGTCACGCTCCCCCACCGCCAACTCCCCCTGCGCCTCTTGCCGTTCGCGACCGACAGCCCCTAGGTTAAACCGCGGATTAAACCCGCTTAACCCGTCGTTGTTGCGAGGTCGCCGTGCTGGAACGCATTCGCACCACCAGGCGTTACGCCAGAGGCTTCGTCGCGGCCGTCGCCGCGGTCGCCGCACTGGTCCTGGCAGCCAACGCGGGCCCGGCCGAGACCACCCACGTCGAGGAGTCGGAGCAGCGCACCACGGCCCCGGTGGAGGCCGCGGTCCGCTAGGGCCCGCCCGGCGGAGCAGGGCGCAGGAAATCGACGGCGCTCTGTCGGCGCGGGTGAGCGGGGCGATGGGGGCGCCCCTCGCTCATGGAGGTCCCTCCCGCTTGTGGGGTCCCCTGCTCGAAGAGCTCGGGGGAGGGCGTGCCGGGCCCCGCGTCCGCGGCAGGATCCGCCGGGCAGGCCCGGGGCACCCCGGCCCCCGCTCCTCCGGCAGGAGCCGTCTCAGCCATGCCCCACCACCGTGCGGGCTCTTCAGTTCTGCGTCTGCAACTGGCTCAGCTGCCGCCGCACGTGGTCCAGGGCCCCCTGTTGCCGTCCGGGTACGCGGGCGCGCAACTCCGCCAGCTGCAGGCCGAGTTCACGGGCCCGTACCGGGTCTTCGATCCGGCCCCACTGGTGGTGCGCCCGGTCCACGGCCGTTTCGACGACGGAGGCGTCCACCGCCTGGCCGGTGTTCAGCCGTGCGGCGGCCACCGTCAGCCAGGTACGGCAGCTGAGCGTCGCGTCCCCGGCCAGCATCGCCAGATCGGCACGGACCTCGGCCCAGTGCAGCGCCTCCTCGGAGGCGGGCCCGTACGCGAGGACGGCACTGTGCTCGTGCCGCGCGGCGAGCGCGTCGGCGTCCGCGTGGCGGCCGGACCGCACGGCCGCCGTGATGGCCGCGTGCGGGTCCCCCGGGGCGGGCCCGGACCCGCGCCGCGCCAGTACCAGACCGGGGTGCGCGCTCTCCGCGGCGACCCGGGTCAGCGCCTGCTGGTGCAGTTCCTCGTTCGACGGACGCCGTCCGCTGCGCAGCAGCGTCGCGACCGCCTTCATGTACGCCGGCACCGCGACCGTACGACGGGAGGGCGGCGGCGCGACACGGCCGTACACGGCGGTGTCACGGCCGGAGTCGAGCACGAGCGGCGCCGGGGCCGGCACCGGGGTCTGCGGGACGGACTGCTGGTGGGGCAGCAGCCGGGGTGCCTGCGGGGAACCCGGTGGCTGCGGGGAGCACAGTGCCTGCCAGGTCTCCGGGTCCGCGTACAGGTCGAGGACCAACGTCGTGGCGCCCGGGGGCCGCAGCCGCAGCTCCTCCCGGAACCAGTGCCACGGGAACGCCGTGTAGCGCGCGGTCGACGCGGTGGTGCGGGCCAGTGCCAGATGGGGCAGGCGCTGGCGGCGGTCGAGCAGCAGCTGTCCGGTGACGTACACGGTGAGCGGTCCGGGAGCGGTCGCGGCGGCGCGCAGTCGGGTCAGGACGGCCTGCGGCTCGAGCGGGTCGGCGAGTTCGACGACGTTCGCGGTGTCCGTGCCGGACAGCACGGCGGGCGGTACGGCCGCGAGGACGGGGAGCACCGACGCCGCGTCCACCAGCCGCCCCCGTCCCAGCGGCGAGGCCGCCAGCAGCAGCACGGTCCCGGGCGTGGTCCCTGACACGATTCCCTCCCTCTGTCGATCGCCCTGTCGATCGGCCTGCGATCGGCCTGCGATCGGCCCGTCGATCACCCAGACCAGCACCGTAACCGCTGTGGCTCCCGCCGGGGGGCTCAGATCCGTGAACGTCCCCCTTCGGGGCGTTCGCCCCCGGGTGCGTGGATTCGGCGGACGGCGAAGGCGGTCGTGTCGTCGGTCAGCCGGCCGCCGCTGTGCCGGAGTGTCCCCTCCCTCACGAAGGCGACCAGCCGGCCCGGTTCGGCGAGGCCCGGGTCCCGCGTGACCGCCCGCGCCACCTCCTCGGCGAGCCGGTAGAACGCCCCGTGGGCGTCCCGCGCCTCGGTCACCCCGTCGGTGACCACCAGCAGCGTCTCGTCGACGGCCAGCGGCAGCCGGTGCACGCGCACCGGGGCGGGGTCCAACTCGCGCAGGCCCAGCGGAAGACCACCGGTCACGGGCAGCGACCGTACGCTGCCGGGCCCCACGACCAGCGGCGGTTCGTGGCCGAGGACGACGGTCTCCACCGTGTCGGAGGAGGCCGCGGGGAAGCCCAGCAGCACGGCGGTGGCGAAGCGGTCGCCCTCGGCCCGGCCGAGGGCCCTGGTGTAGTCCCGGTGAGACAGCATCCGCTCCTCCAGCCGCTCGGCGACGGTCGTCAGCCGCGGCTCGTGGCAGCCCGCCTCGCGGAACGTGCCGAGCAGCACCGACGCCGTCTCGACCGCGCCCAGCCCCTTGCCCTGGACGTCCCCGACGAGGACCCGGGTACCGTACGGGCCCGGCTGGATGTCGTAGAAGTCACCGCCCACCCGGGCACCGACCTCCGGGCTGAGGTAGACGCCCGCGTGCTCCAGGCCGCCCCAGAGCGGCGGCAGGGGGCGCAGCACCGTGCGGCGGACCGTGTCGGCCACGTCCCGCGTGTACAGCGCGCGCCGCTCACCGCGCACCCGGACCGCGCACGCCAGCGTCGCCAGGACACCGCCGACGGTGACGAGGATGAAATCGGGCAGCCCCGTCTGGAACTCGTGCGGCCAGGCGCTGTCGACGGCCGAGAAGGTGCCGATCGCGAGCGCCGCGAACACGGCCGTGCCCCACACCCCGCAGATCGCGGCGGCGATGCCCGGCACCAGCACGATCCAGGAGATGATCCGGAACTCTCCGCCGGTGTGGTAGTCGGCCGCCGCGATGACGACCAGCAGCAGGAGCGGCGGCACCCAGGCGACACCGCGTCCCCGTACCCGCAGCAGTTCGTACCGGTGCACGGCATCCCCGCGACCGGCTCGGGAGTGCCGGTCGTGTCCCTTGCTGCCCTGGCGCACCGCCCCAGCGAAGCACGCGGCCGCACGGCACGCATCCGGTCGGTACGCCGACTTGCCGACGGCCCCGTACCGGTGTGCTCTGGAGGAGGAAGCGAGGGGAAGCCCATCCAGGGGAAGCTGAGGAAGAGGAGCGCTCTCATGTCTCATGCGGCACCCGGACCCAGGACCGCGAGCGGGCGGCCCGGCACGATCCGCCTCTTCAGCGACCGGACCCACGGCGTCGCCAGGCTGGCGGTGCCCGTCGTCCTCGGGCTCGTCTACGGCTGCTGGGCGGCGACCAACGCACGCCACGGCGGGCCCATCACCGGTGGGAACGTCCTGTTCGGGTTCGTCACCGCGCTGGTGTTCGCCGTTCTGTGCGCGGCCCTGCTGAGCGTCGCGCCGAAGCTGCGCCGCGAAGTGCACGCGGCGCTGTGGGGCGCCTTCTCCGGCATCGCGGTCGGCTTCCTCGTCAACCAGTCCGGCACGAGCGTGCTGCGGTCGACGGTGCTGGGGCTGGTGATCGCGGCGTGCGTCTTCGTGTTCACGTTCTACCGCTACTACACGCACGAGGACGCGAAGGGTCACCGCATCGAGTGACGCGGCCTCCTTCGCGGCGGCCGCCGGCTCCTTCGCCGCTGCCTCCGGTCCGGCATCGCGGGCGCCGGGCACGGGGCGGGTGATCCGAGCACTCCGGACATCCGGGTGCTCCGGACATCCGGGTACTCCGGATGCCCGCCCCGCGCTCGCGCGTCCGGCCCCCGGCACCTTGGCTGGAGGGATGCCTCCCGCCGCCGAAGCGCCCCGCCGCGAACCGACCGCCGCACGCCTGCGCAACGCCCTGTCGGCGGCGCTCCTCGCCCTGGCGTGCCTGCTCGCGCCCTGCGGCGCGCTCGCGGCCTGGGCGACGTACGGGCTGGCCGACACCGGACGGTACGTCGACACGATGGCGCCGCTGGCAGCCGACCCCGGCGTACGCGACGCGGTCGCCGAGGCCGTCGGGGACGAGGTCCTGCGGGAGCTGGACCCGGGGCCGGCGCGCAGCACGTTCGAGCCGTTCGTACGGGAGGCGGTCCGCTCGTTCACCCGCACCGAGGCGTTCGCCACGGCGTGGGAGGCGGGGAACCGGGCCGTCCACGACGCCGTCCTGCACGCCCTGCGCGACGAGCGGGCGGCCCCCGGCCCGGTCACCGTCGACCTCGCGCCCGTCACCGCCCGGATGAAACAGCGACTCGCCGCCGATCACATGCCGTGGGCCGAGCGCATTCCGGTCCGGCACACCGAGGTCGCGGTGGTGCCGGCGGGGGAAGTGGCCGGGCTCCGGCAGGGATACCGCGTCCTGACCGCCGCCGCCTTCCGGCTGCCGCCCGCGGCAGCCGTCCTGGTCGTCGCCGGGATCGCCGTCGCCGTCCGCCGCCGCCGCGCGGTCACCGCGACCGGGCTCGGCATCGCGCTGGGCGGTGGTCTGCTCGCCGCCGCCGTCGTCATCGGCCGCCACCTCACCCTGGCCGACCTGCCCGAGCGGGCCCACCGCCCCGCGGCGGGCGCGGTGTACGACGCCCTCACCGCCACGTTGCACCCCGCGTCCTGGCTGTTGCTCGCGCTGGGCCTGGCCATGGCCCTCGCCTCCTGGCTGACCGGACTCCGCGGTCGTCGCACCGCCCGGCACGGCAGCCGTGCCCCGCGGCTCCGCGGAACGACGGCACCTCCCACGGCCGCCCCGCCCCGGGCGCGGGTCTGAGCGCGGATCGCCGCAACCTCCCGTCGTGCGCCCTCGTCCTTGAGGGAGGATCTCCGTGCATCCCGGTGCATCCCACCCGCGAACGGAAGGCCGGACGTTGGACACTGCGACTGCCCGGTGGGCGGCCACCGAGGACGGCGCCGGGCGCCGCGGCGGCGGGCGGCGGTCCGGCGCGTGGTGCGCGGCGCTGCTCTTCGCCGGGGTGAGCGCCGTCATCGGCTGCCGGACCGTCGGCACCGACGGCGTCACCCCGGTTCCCCAGCTGCTCGCGTTCCTGCCCTGGCTGCTCGTCCCCACCGCCGCCGGGCTGCTGTGCACCGTGCTCGCCCGGTGGTGGACCGGCGCGGTGTGGGGCGTCGCCCTGCTCGGGCTGCTGGCCTGGTTCATCGAGCCGTACGGGAAGACCGGCGCGCCCGTCGGGCCCCCCGTCGCCGAGCTGCGGGTCATGACCTCCAACGTCGAGTTCGGCCGGGCCGCCGAAGGGCTGGTCGACGCCGTGCTCCGGGAGAAACCCGACCTGGTGTTCGTCCAGGAGTGCGAGTACACCTGCGACGCGGTGCTGAAGCGGGAACTGGCGGCCGCCTATCCGCACCGGCGGGCCGTGGCGGGCGGCGGCTCCGAGGGCTCCGTCATCCTCAGCCGCTTCCCGCTCGAGGGCACCGACGGCGTCCCCGGCACCATGGGCATGCCCGGCGCCGTCGCCGACGTCGACGGGCACGCGGTACGGCTCCAGCTCGCCCACCCCATGCCACCGCTCCCCGGCCAGGTGGACGTCTGGCAGCGCGAGCTCGGCAGGCTGCGCGACGCGGCCGCCGCGGACCGGACCACCCCGACGGTGCTCGCCGGGGACTTCAACGCCTCCCAGGACCACGCCGCCTTCCGGCGCATCCTCGACACGGGTCTCAGCGACGCCGCCCGGCTGGACGGCTCGTACCGGGTTCCGACCTGGCCGGCCAGGACCACTCCGACGTTCGGCGCCCAGATCGACCACGTGCTGGTGTCCGAGCGGTTCGCCGCGGACCGGGCCCGCTTCCTCGACCTCGCCGACACCGACCACCGCGCGCTGGTCGTCGACCTGACGCTGCACCGCGGCGGCTGACCCGGGCCCGCCCCCGGTCGCGCCCGGAGACGGCCGGGGTGCGGGCCCCAGCGGGAGCCCGCACCCCGGCCGTGTGCGTACCGGTGTCCGCCGGCGCGCTGTCCGCCGGCGTCGGCGTCAGACGCCGATGTCCTGCCCGTCGGCGCGCCACACGGCGACCACGGACGGCCGGACGTACGTGCCGGGTCCGTCGGGCCAGGTGCTGCCCGGGTTGTCGACCGACGCCCCGTCCACCTCGCCCGGGTGCTGCACGGCGATCAGCACGCGCCGGTCCTGGATGATCGGGCCGCAGGTCTCCGCGCCCCTCGGTACGGTCAGGAACTGCTTCAGCTCACCGCGCCGCTCCCCGCGCGTGGCGACGCCGAAGAGCCCGTCGTGCGAGCCGAGGGCGGCGCCGTCGGTGGAGATCCACAGGTTGCCGTGGTCGTCGAAGGCGACGTTGTCCGGGCAGGAGATGGGGCTGACGGAGTCCTTGGGGAAACCGGCGAAGTACGTCGCCGGGTCCTGCGGGTCGCCCGCCACCAGGAACAGCGACCAGGCGAACTTCGTGCTCTCCGGCCGGTTCCAGCGCTCGGTCAGCTCCAGGACGTGGCCGTGCTTGTTGGCGTTGCGGGGGTTGGCCTCGTCCGCCTTGGGGTTGGCGTCGACACCGCGCCGGGAGTTGTTGGTGAGGGCCACGTACACCTTGCCGGTGACCGGGTTGGGCTCGACGTCCTCGGGCCGGTCCATCTTGGTGGCGCCCACCTTGTCACCGGCGAGGCGCGTGAAGACGAAGACCTCCTCGGCGGTCATGCCCTCGACGTGCGAGACGGCACCGTCGGCGGTGGCGGTGGCCAGCGGGATCCACTGACCGCTGCCGTCGAACTCGCCGTCCTTCGGGAGCTTGCCGGTGCCGTCGATCTCGATGGCCGGCGAGTCACCGGTCAGCTTGGCGACGTACAGGGTGCCCTCGTCGAGCAGCGTGAGGTTGTGCTCGCGCGCGGCCCGGCTGTTGCCGTTCTTCATCCGCTTGCTGCCGACGAACTTGTAGATGTAGTCGAACCGCTCGTCGTCACCGGAGTAGATGACCGGCCGCCCGTCGTGCGTCAGCCGCACGGTCGCGGCCTCGTGCTTGAACCGGCCGAGCGCGGTGCGCTTGCGCGGGGTGGAGTCCGGGTCGTACGGGTCGAGTTCGACGACGTACCCGAAGCGGTGCACCTCGTTGGGCTCCTGCGCGAGGTCGAAGCGCTTGTCGAAGCGCTCCCACTTGCGGTCGGTGGCGCCGGTGCCGATGCCGTACCGCTTGTCGGTGGCGCGGCTGCCGTTGGCGAAGTACTGGTTGAAGTTCTCCTCGGCGTGCAGCGTGGTGCCCCACGGGGTCGTGCCGCCGGCACAGTTGTTGAGGGTGCCGAGCACCTTGGTGCCGCTCGGGTCGACGGAGGTCTTCACCAGGTCGGACCCGGCGACGGGGCCGGTCAGGCGGAACTCGGAGGTGGCCGTGAGACGCCGGTTGAGGTGGTGCCGGGTGACGGGCGTCAGCTTGCCGCTCTTCTTGTCCTCCTCGACGACGACCGCCGCGAGCCCGTGCGCGGCCCAGGCGATCTCCACCTGCTCACGGGTGGGGTTCTCGGAGTCGTAGTCGCGGAACATGAGGATCTCGTCGGTGTACTCGTGGTTGGCCACGAGCACCTGCCGGCCGCGCTCACCCTTGAGGGGGAGCAGCGCGAGGAAGTCGACGTTGTATCCGAACTGTCCGGCCTGCGCCGCGGCGGTCTGGTTCTCGGGATCGAAGGCGGGCGCTCCGCGCAGGATGGGCTCGCCCCAGCGGATGACGACGTTCTGGTCGTAGCCCGCCGGGACGGTGACGGTGTCGGCGGTGTTGGGCGGGACCGGTGTGAACCGCAGGCCGCGGGCGCCCTTCGCCTTGTTGTTGCCGTGGCCGTGACCGTGGCCCTTTCCGGCCGCGGGCAGCGCCTGGGCCTCGGGGGCGCCGGCGAGGCTGACGGCGCCGGCACCGGCCGCGACGACCGTGACGGCGGCGGCGGCCCGCATCATCGAACGGCGGCTGAGGGCGTCGGAGATGACGTCACCGACGTACTCGTTGGAGCTGGTGTTGGGCACCTCGTGGAAGCAGGCGTCACCACACCGGAAACGACAGGTCATGGCGGACCGGCCGCCGGGGTGCGAACCGGACGGCGTTCCGATCAACGGCAGCAGCTTGCGCACGTGTTCTCTCCTTGGAAACCCGGGGTGTCAGCGTGACCATAGGGACACATATGTGCGACAGCCGGGCGCCGGAGTGAACGGAGAGTGAACCTGCGGCAGCATGAAGGGAGTTGCCGGAAGCGCGGCACGAGGGCCCGTGCGGGGCCGGATGCCGCCCTTGACAAGTGCGACGCCCGATACCCGACCCTACCCAAGATCACCCACAAGGGCCGCTAACCTTACGTGTCCGTCCTGGCCAGGGATTGACGGGCTACAACTCATGCGAAGGGTTGCGCACATGGGCATTCTCACTCTCCTGCGGAACGCGTTCGGTCGGTCACGCAGAGCGAGCACCGCAGAGGCGGAGGGTGCGACGCCGGTCGCCGGAACGGACGGTGCGGAACAGTCCGCCCGTGCGGACGAGGCGACCGCGGCCACCCCGACGCCGCCCGATCGGACCGACGAGCCTGCCGCGGCCGCATCGGCGGCCCCGAGGCTTCCGTCCCCCTCCCCCGAACCGACACCCGAACCGACACCCGAACCGACGCCGAAGGCCGAGGCCTCCGTCCCGGAACCCCGCACCGACGAACACGACCTCGTCTCAGCGGCCTTCGACAACGTAACGCCCCCGACCCCCACCATCCCGTCCCCCTCGACCACTCCCCCGACAGAAACCCCCGCCCCGAAGCCGGCTCCCGAGCCCGAGCCGACTCCCGAGCCCGAAGCGAAGGCCGAGCCCGAGGCAGCCGAGCCCGAAGCGGAGGCCGAGCCCGAGGCGAAGGTCGAGGTCAAGCCCGCGCCCGAGCCCGAGGTCGCCCCCGAGACGGAGGCCGAGACCAAGCCCGAGCCTGAGGTCACCCCCGAAGCCGAGGCCGAGACCAAGCCCGAGGTCACCCCCGAAGCCGAGCCCGAGGCGGAGGCCGAAACCAAGACCGCACCCGAGCCGGAGGCCGCACCCGAGCCCGAAGCCGAGGCCGCACCCGAGCCCGAGGCGAAGCCCGAGGTCGCGTCCGAGGCCCCCGAGGCCGAGGCCACGGCAGCACCCGTAGCCGAGCCGACGCCTCAGCCCGAGGTCACCGCAGAGCCGGAGGCCCCGGCCGAAGGGGAGCCCGAGCCCGAGGTCGAAACCGAGCCGGAGCCCGCGACGGCTGCCGCCCCGGAAGCACAGCCGGAACCGGAACCGGAACCGGAGCCCGCACCCGCCGACGGCGAGGACACCCCCCAGGGGCCACCCGCACCCGACAACGAAAGCCGCACGGGTGGTGCGGGTGGGAACCACACCGAGGCCGAAGGCGAAGCCGAGGCCGAGCCGACCACCCCCTCGCTGCCGCAGGCACTCACCACCGCCCACACCGCCGCCGCCACCACCCTCGCGGAGCACGGCCTCACCGGCACCCGCGCCGCCGTCTACCTCGTGCTCGACCGCTCCGCGTCCATGCGCCCGTACTACAAGGACGGCTCCGCGCAGGCCCTCGCCGAGCAGACCCTCGCCCTCGCCGCCCACCTCACCGGCGACCCCGGGACCACCACGGTCAAGGTCGTCTTCTTCTCGACCGAGGTCGACGGCACCGGCGAGCTCACCCTCACCGACCACGAGAACAAGATCGACACCCTGCACGCCTCCCTCGGCCGCATGGGCCGGACCAGCTACCACGCGGCCGTGGCGGAGGTCCTCGCCCTGCACGACAAGGCCGCCCCCGCGGGCACCCCCGCCCTGGTGGTCTTCCAGACGGACGGCGCCCCCGACGCGAAGACCCCCGCCACCCAGGCCCTCACCGAGGCGGCGAAGACCCACCCCGCGGTCTTCTTCTCCTTCGTCGCCTTCGGCGACCCGGAGAACAAGGCCTTCGACTACCTCCGCAAGCTCAAGACGCCGAACACGGCCCACTTCCTCGCCGGCCCGTCCCCCCTGGAACTCACCGACAAGGAGCTCTACGAGGCCGTCCTGAAGTCCTGGCGCCCGTAGTCCCACGGGGGCACCCCCAGCACGTCCCGCGCCGCCCGCTTCTCAGCACGTAGAACGAGAAGCGGGCGGCGCACCCGTGTCGGCTACGATTTGAAGGTTCCGTACGTTTCGACCTGGGAGCAGCCACCGATGGCTCGACACCTCATCACCAGCGCCCTTCCCTACATCAACGGGATCAAGCACCTGGGCAACATGGTGGGGTCCATGCTCCCGGCAGACGTCTACTCCCGTTACATGCGCCAGCGCGGCCACGAGGTCCTGTACATCTGCGCGACCGACGAGCACGGCACCCCCGCCGAGCTGGCGGCGAAGGAGCAGGGCCTCCCGGTCGACACGTTCTGCGCGCAGGCGCACGACGCTCAGAAGGCGGTCTACGACGGCTTCAACCTCGCCTTCGACCACTTCGGCCGCAGCTCGTCGCCGCAGAACGTCGAGATCACCCAGCACTTCGCCCGCCGTCTGAACGAGAACGGTTTCATCGAGGAGCGCTCGATCCGGCAGGTCTACAGCCCGGCCGACGGCCGCTTCCTCCCGGACCGCTATGTGGAGGGCACCTGCCCCCACTGCGGCTACGACAAGGCCCGCGGCGACCAGTGCGAGAACTGCACGCGCGTACTGGACCCGACCGACCTGCTCGACCCGCGGTCGGCGATCTCCGGCTCCACGGACCTGGAGGTCCGCGAGACCAAGCACCTCTTCCTCCTCCAGTCGAAGCTCCAGCACGAGGTCGAGGAGTGGGTCGCCCGGCACGAGGAGGAGTGGCCCCACCTGGCGGCCTCCATCGCCCGCAAGTGGCTGACCGAGGGCCTGCACGACCGTTCGATCACCCGCGACCTGGACTGGGGCGTCCCGGTGCCGGCCGACACCTGGCCGGAGCTGGCGGCCGAGGGCAAGGTCTTCTACGTCTGGTTCGACGCCCCGATCGAGTACATCGCCGCGACGAAGGAGTGGGCGGACTCCGCGCCCGAGGGTGAGACGCGGGACTGGAAGTCCTGGTGGTACGAGGCGGACGACACCGTCCGTTACACGGAGTTCATGGCGAAGGACAACGTCCCCTTCCACACGGTGATGTTCCCGGCCACCCAGCTGGGAGTCCGCGAGCCGTGGAAGAAGGTCGACTACGTCAAGGCCTTCAACTGGCTGACGTACTACGGCGGCAAGTTCTCCACCTCCCAGAAGCGGGGCGTCTTCACCGACCAGGCGCTGGACGTCCTCCCGGCCGACTACTGGCGGTACTTCCTCATCGCCAACGCGCCCGAGTCGGACGACTCGTCCTTCACCTGGGAGCACTTCACCGCCACGGTGAACAAGGACCTGGCCGACACCCTCGGCAACTTCGTCAACCGTGTCCTGTCCTTCTCGAAGAAGCGCTTCGGCGAGGAGGTCCCGGCGGGCGGCGAACCCGGCGAGGCGGAGACCCGGCTCGGCGAGGAGATCGCAGGGCTCCTCGCGGAGTACGAGTCCCAGATGGAGGCGAAGCAGTTCCGCAAGGCGGCGGCCGCGCTGCGCGCCCTGTGGTCCGCGGGCAACTCCTACCTGGAGGAGAAGGCCCCCTGGCTGGAGATCAAGACCGACAAGGACGCCGCCGCCCTCACCCTGCGTACGGCGATGAACCTGATCCGCCTGTACGCGGTGGTGTCGGAGCCGCTCATCCCGACGGCGGCGGCGGCGATGCGCCAGACGTTCTCCCTCGCCGACGACACGGCGACCTGGGTCACCGCCGAGGAGGCCCGCGCTCTCACGTCGGTCCCCGCCGGCACCCCCTTCACCGTCCCGCCGGTCCTCTTCGCCAAGCTGACGGACGAGGACCTGGAGGCGTACAAGGAGCGCTTCGGCGGCGAGCCGGAGCCCGCGTAACGACCGCGCACCACCGACGTCAGGGCCCGGGAACAAAGGTTCCCGGGCCCTGACGCGTCCGTTAGCGTCGCGGTACGACCACGTCACACAGGGGGAGCACTCATGGCACTGTTCGGCAACGCACACAGCATCGACCCGGCGTCGGCACAGCAGGACTACGCCCGCCTCCTGGGCCACGGCGAGCAGGTGCACGCCGCCTACCTGCTGATCCGCGACACCATCCTCTTCACCGACCGCCGGCTGATCATGATCGACAAGCAGGGCATCACCGGCAAGAAGACCGAGTACCACTCGATCCCGTACCGCAGCATCACCCACTTCGCCGTCGAGACCGCCGGCCACTTCGACCTCGACGCCGAGCTGAAGATCTGGATCTCGGGCACCCCGGCGCCGGTGGAGAAGACCTTCACCAAGGGCGTCGACATCTACGAGGTCCAGGCCATCCTCACCCAGTTCGTGGCCCGCTGACCCGATCGGGTGAATGCTGCACATATATCGGGTGCATGAACCATGGGTGCACCAGGTTTGCGCTCATGGTCACAGCAACACACGAGGCCTCCCACCGGCTCTTCCAGGACCACCCGGAGGCCCTCGCGCCCGTCTTCGAAGCACTGGGCCTGCCGCTGCCCGTGAAGACGGACTTCCACGAGCTCTCCACCGACGTCACCGAGATCCGTCCGATGGAGCGCCGCGCGGACACGGTCCTCATGTTCGAGCCCGACATGGGTGAGCACTTCGTCCTGGCCGTGGAGGCCCAGACGAAGAAGGACCCGGACAAGGCGAAGAGCTGGGCGTACTACGTCGCCCACCTGCGTGCCAAGTACGACCTTCCCGTCCTGCTGGTCGCCGTCTGCCGCGACCGTTCGACGGCGGCCTGGGCGATGGGCCCCTTCGAGTGCACCGTGGGTCCCTGGACCACCCAGGTCACCCGCCCGTTCGTCCTGGGCCCGCAGACCGTCCCGGAGGTCGCCGACGAGTCAGTGGTGGTCCAGCAGCCGGCCATGGCGGCACTGTCGGCCATCGTTCACAGCCAAGGCCGGAGGGCGGCCGCCATACTGGAAACGGTCGCCCGCGGACTCGTTTCTTTCGAGCCGGACATCACGAAGTACTGGTTCGAGGTGGTGGAGGTCGGTCTGGAGTCCACTCCGGCCAAAGAGAACTGGAGGAAGCTGATGCAGAACGTCGTCACCCACTTCCCGGGGCACGGAACGCTCTTCGAGGAGAAATACCTGGAGGGAAAGGCCGAGGGAAAGGCCGAGGACATCCTGCGCGTACTGCAGGTACGCGGGCTCACGGTCTCCGACGGCGTCCACGAGCGCATCACCACCTGCACCGACCTCGACACGCTCACCGCCTGGTTCGATCGCTCCTTGACGGCCACCACGGCCGAGGACGTTCTCGAGGAGGGCTCGGACGTGCCGATGGACGACGCCTCCGAACAGCCATGAAGAAGTAACGTCAGACGCCGCTCACATCCGTCGTGAACGACGGCGAGGGCCCGGAACCGATGTCGGACATCGGTTCCGGGCCCTCGCCGCTGTGTGACTACTTCGGCTGCGGCTTGCGGACCGTCAGGTGGAGTTCCTTCAGGCGGGCCTCGTCCAGTTCCGTCGGCGCGCCCATCATCAGGTCCTGGGCGTTGCCGTTGAGCGGGAAGGCGATGGTCTCGCGGATGTTGGGCTCGTCGGCGAGGAGCATCACGATGCGGTCGACGCCGGGCGCGATGCCGCCGTGCGGCGGGGCGCCGAAGCGGAACGCCCGCAGCATGCCGGCGAACTGCTCCTCGACGGTGTCGCGGTCGTAGCCCGCGATCTCGAAGGCCTTGAGCATGATCTCCGGCTCGTGGTTCCGGATCGCGCCGGAGGACAGTTCGACGCCGTTGCAGACGATGTCGTACTGCCAGCCCAGGATGTCCAGCGGGTCCTGGGTCTCCAGGGCCTCCAGACCGCCCTGCGGCATGGAGAAGGGGTTGTGGGAGAAGTCGATCTTCCCCGTGTCCTCGTCCTTCTCGTACATCGGGAAGTCGACGATCCAGCAGAAGCGGAAGACGCCCTCCTCGAAGTGGCCGGCCCGCTTCGCGGCCTCCACCCGGACCGCGCCCATGATCTTGGAGACCTCGTCGAACTCACCCGCGCCGAAGAACACCGCGTGGCCGGGGGCCAGGGCCAGCCGCTTGGTCAGCTCCGCGACGTTCGCCTCGGTCAGGAACTTCGCGATCGGGCCGGTCAGCGAACCGTCCTCGGTCACCCGCACCCACGCCAGGCCCTTCGCACCCTGCGCGACGGCGTAGTCGCCGAGCTGGTCGAAGAACTTGCGCGGCTGAGCGGAGACGTCCGGCACCGGCAGCGCGCGGACGTGCTTTCCGGCGAACGCCTTGAACTCCGAGCCCTCGAAGACGTCGGTGATGTCGACGAGCTCCAGCTGGGCGCGCAGGTCCGGCTTGTCGGAGCCGTACTTCAGCATCGCCTCACGGAACGGGATCCGCGGGAACGGCGAGGTCACGTGCCGTCCGTTGCCGAACTCCTCGAAGAGCTCGGTCATGAGCTTCTCGATGGGCTGGAAGACGTCCTCCTGCTCGACGAACGACATCTCCACGTCGAGCTGGTAGAACTCGCCCGGTGAGCGGTCCGCGCGGGCGTCCTCGTCGCGGAAGCAGGGCGCGATCTGGAAGTAGCGGTCGAAGCCGGAGATCATCAGCAGCTGCTTGAACTGCTGCGGGGCCTGCGGCAGCGCGTAGAACTTGCCCGGGTTGAGACGCGACGGGACGACGAAGTCACGGGCGCCCTCGGGGGAGGTGGCGCTGAGGATCGGCGTCGCCATCTCGTTGAAGCCCAGTGCCGTCATCTTGTGACGGATGGCCGAGATCACCGACGTGCGCAGCAGGATGTTGCGGTGCATGCGCTCGCGGCGCAGGTCCAGGAAGCGGTACTCCAGGCGCCGCTCCTCGTTGACCCCGTCCTCGGTGTTGATCGTGAAGGGGAGGGGGGCCGCCGCGCCCAGCACCTCGACCTCGTCGACCTCGACCTCGATCTCACCGGTCGGCAGCTCGGCGTTGACGTTCTCCGCGCCACGGGAGACGACCTTGCCGTCGATCCGGACGACGGTCTCCTTGGAGAGCCGGTCGAGGGTCTCGTAGGAGGGCGTGCCCGGGCGGGCCACGAGCTGCGTGATGCCGTAGTGATCGCGCAGATCGATGAACAGGATGCCGCCCAGGTCGCGCCGATTGTGCAGCCAGCCGCTCAACCGGACGTCGGTGCCGACGTCAGTGGCGCGGAGCTCGCCGCAGGTGTGGGACCTGTACCGATGCATCGTCGTTCATCCAGCCTTCGCGGATCGGGGTCTTGGTGTCGGGGTCTTTGTTTCACGTGAAACTCCCCCAAGCCTACCGGCCGCCCCGCGATCACTTGCCCCGGACGATCCGCCGACCATGAGGACAGCGCCGGTGGCGTTTTCCCATCGAATCTTCATAAAGTGGGGCAATGCGAACTGGCGAGCCCTTGCCGCCCCTGGCGGATGTCCTCGCCCTCCTCGACACCGGCAGGTGGCACTGGGACACGGCAACCGGGCTGGTCGTGGTCGACGGGGTGGCGGCGCGGCTGCTGGGGCTGCCCGCCGAGGAGACCACCCTCACGGAGCCCCAGGTCCGGTCCCGGCTGCACCCGGTCGACTGGAACGAGATCACCGGGGTGGTCCGGCTCGCCGCCGCCGAGGACACGCTCGCCGAGGTCCGCATCCGGGTCATGGACGATCAGGGGCAGGTCGTGCGGGTGGTGCGCAGCCGCTCCAAGCCGGCCTTCGACCCCCTGCGCAAGGCGTACGTACTGACCGGCACCCTTCAGGAGGTCACCGAGCCGGCGCCGGGCACCCCCGCGGGGCGCAGGGCGGTCATCGGCGACTGGCGCCGGTCACGGGAGGCGTTCCTGCTGGACGCCGGCCGGGCGCTGGCCGAGGCGCACTCGACGCAGGAGGTACTGCGGGTCGCGGCCAACCTGTCGATGCCGGGCTTCTCACCGGACGGGTTCGCGCTGTTCGGCGTCGCGGGCGACCAGCTCACCATCATCGGCCACCAAGGGCACGAACCCGGCGCCGACGGCCCGTTCCACATGCCGCTGGACACCGCCTACCCGGCCGCCGAGGTGATACGAACGGGCCGCGCCGTCTATCTGTCCAGCCCGGAGCAGTACAAAGCCCGCTACCCCCTCACCTGGCCGCTCGCCGAGCGCTTCGGCCGCCGGTCCTGGGCGTTCCTGCCGCTGGTCGTGTCCGGCCGCACGATGGGCACCTGGCTGGCGGCCTTCGCCCACCCGGTCGCCTTCACCCCCGACGAGCGGTCGGTGCTGACCACCGTGGCGCGGATGCTGGCCCAGGCGCTGTCCCGCGCGGGGACCGCCGAGAGCGAGCGGGCCCTCACCGACGGTCTGCAGCGCTCGATGCTGCCGAAGCTCGGCCCGCAGCGCATCCCGGGAATGAACGTCGCCGCCCGGTACGTCCCCACCGGCGGCGGCCTCCAGGTCGGCGGTGACTGGTACGACGTCATCCCGCTGCCGAACGGACGGTTCGCCCTGGTCATCGGGGACGTGCAGGGCCATGACGTCCAGGCGGCCGGGATCATGGGCCAGCTGCGCATAGCCCTGCGGGCGTACGCCTCCGAGGGGCACCGGCCCGACGCCGTGCTCTCCCGCGCCTCCCGCTTCCTGTACGGGATCAGCGAGGCCGACCCCTACGAGCTGCGCTTCGCGACCTGCCTGTACGTCGAGGTCGACCCCGTCAGCGGGGTACTGGAGGTCGCCCGCGCGGGGCATCCCGACCCGGCGGTCCGCATGCCCGACGCGACCGTGCTGACCCGGCCGACGGCCGGCGGGCTGCCGCTGGGCGTCGACCCGGACGCCGACTACCCCACCACCCGCATAGTCCTGGAACCCGGCGAGACCATGCTGGTCTGCACGGACGGTCTGATCGAGACCGGCGGCCATGACCTGGACACCGGCTGGCAGCGGCTGCGCGGCATCCTCGAACACCACCGGGGCGGCCTGGAGGAGCTGGCCGACGCCCTGGTGCAGGCCGTCCACGGCCCCTCCTCGCACCACACCACCGGACCCCTGATCGACCGCCGCGAGGACGACATCGCCCTGCTGCTGCTCTTCCGACAGGGCCACGACCGCGGCCACGGCACCGGACAGGGCCTGATGGGGCCGTCGGTGCGCCGCACCATGCTGACGGTGGAGCAGGCCGAGCCGGAACGGGTCTCGGAGGCCCGGCAGCACCTGCGCGAACTGCTGCACGACTGGTGCTCACCGGACCAGGTCGACTCGGCGGTGCTGCTGCTGTCGGAGATGCTCACCAACGTCCTCGTGCACACCGACACCGACGCACTGCTCGTCGCCGAGGTCATCGGCGGGCGGGAGGGACGCCGGATGCGGATCGAGGTCACCGACGCGGGCGACGACCTCCCGCACCGGCGCACACCCGGCGAGCTGGCGTCGTCCGGCCGCGGCCTCCTCCTGGTCGAATTCCTGGCCCACAGCTGGGGCGTCGACCCCCGGGGCAAGGGGAAGAGCATCTGGTTCGAGCTGCACGAGCCACACGAGCCGGGCGCCGTGCCGGACGCCGCCGCTCGGACGAGGGCCGGGCCCTCACGGTGATGCCGGCGGCGGAGCCTGTCCCCCCGGTGCGGTGTGGCGTCGGCGCAGTTCGCTCAGGACGCCGACGGCCGCCGCCGTCAGCGGCACCGCCATCAGCATGCCGACGATCCCGGCGACCGAGGCGCCCGCGGTGATGGCGAGCAGCACGGCCGCCGGATGCATCTGCACGGTGCGGCTCTGGATCATCGGCTGGAGCACATGCCCCTCCAGCAACTGCACCGCGAGCACCACGCCGAGCACCCACAGCGCGATGACGAACCCCCGGTCGGCCAGCGCCACCAGCACGGCCACCGCCCCGGAGATGAACGCCCCGAGGTAGGGGATGTACGCCCCGACGAAGACCAGCGCGCCCAGTCCGACGGCGCCCGGCACCTTGAGGACGAGCAGCCCGACGGTGATGCAGAGCGCGTCGATGAGCGCGATGAGGGTGGTCCCGCGCATGAACCCCTCGACCGCCTGGAAGGCCCGGCGGGCCACGGCCGTCACCGTGTCCCCGGAGCCGCGCGGCACCAGCGCGCGCAGTGCGTCGGCGGCGCGGTCGGAATCACGCAGGAAGAAGAACACCAGCAGCAGCGCGAGCACCGCCATGGCGAACGCCTGGCCCACCACACTGACCCCGCTGATGACACCCGACGCGGCCGTACCGCCGAACCTGGACAGCAGTCCGCGCGCGTTCGACGCGATGTCGTCCAGCGAGGTGCCGGCCGCCCCGAAGTGCCGGGTGAGATCCCGCGCCGCGATCCTGAGCGAGGCGATGATCTGGTCCCCGGAGTCGATCAGCGCGGACACGACGATGTACACCGCGCCGCCGACCACGGCGACGACCGCGACACAGGTGAGCCCCGCCGACAGGGACCGCTGCACCCCGGCCCGCACCAGCCGCCGGTGCAGGGGCAGCAACAGCGCCGTACCGAGGAGGGCCAGCAGTACGGGGATCACGGCCGCCCGGAACTGCACACACAGCAGGACCCCCACGTAGCCGACCCCGGAGACGAGCAGGGCGACGGCGCACCAGGCGGCGAGACGCCGGACGGATTCGGGCAGCAACGGAGACGGAGAGGAGTCCTGCACACCCCCACACGATCACGCCCGACACCCCCTGTCCAACTCCGCCGCCCCGCCCGGGCCCTGCTCTAGAAACGGCGATCGGCCCACCCGAAAACGGCGCATGGCCGAACAGCCTCCGCCCGGGAACGGCGAGTGGCCCCGCCCGGAACCGGACGGGGCCACCCCACACACTAGGCCGGTCAGGACTCCCGCGGTCCCGACTCCGCCATCCCGTGCACCGCCGGGATCGTGCCCAGACGGCCCTTCTGGAAGTCCTCGAACGCCTGCTGGAGCTCCTCGCGGGTGTTCATCACGAACGGGCCGTAGTGGGCCATCGGCTCACGGATCGGCCGGCCGCCGAGGAGGACGACCTCCAGGTCCGGCGTGTTCGAGTCCTGCTTCTCGTCCGCGCGGACGGTCAGCGTGCCGCCGGCGCCGAAGACGGCCGTCTGGCCCAGGTGGATCGGACGGCGCTCGGTGCCGACCGCGCCGCGCCCGGCCATGACGTACGCCAGCCCGTTGAAGTCCTCGCGCCACGGCAGGGTCAGCTCCGCACCCGGCGCGAGCGTCGCGTGGATCATCGTGATCGGCGTGTGCGTGATGCCGGGACCCTCGTGACCGTCCAGCTCACCGGCGATGACGCGCAGCAGCGCGCCCCCGTCGGGGGAGGTGAGCAGCTGGACGCTGCCGCCGCGGATGTCCTGGTAGCGCGGCGCCATCATCTTGTCCTTGGCCGGCAGGTTCACCCACAGCTGCAGGCCGTGGAAGAGCCCGCCCGACATGACCAGCTGCTCCGGCGGCGCCTCGATGTGCAGCAGACCCGCACCGGCCGTCATCCACTGGGTGTCACCGTCGGTGATGGAGCCGCCGCCACCGTTGGAGTCCTGGTGGTCGAAGGCGCCGTCGATGATGTAGGTGACGGTCTCGAATCCGCGGTGGGGGTGCCAGGGGGTGCCCTTGGGCTCGCCCGGCGCGTAGTCCACCTCGCCCATCTGGTCCATCATGATGAACGGGTCGAGATGGCGGTAGTTGATCCCGGCGAACGCCCGACGCACCGGGAAGCCCTCACCCTCGAAACCGCTCGGCGCGGTCGTGACGGTGAGCACGGGTCGGGCCACGGCGTCGGCGGGCGCGGCCACACGGGGCAGCGTCAGCGGGTTCTCGACGGTCACTGCAGGCATGTCGGTACCTCCTCTTGTACGGCCATCTTAGTTGAACGTTGAACTTCTCGCCACTCCCAACGACGAAAGCCCGGAGGGCATTCCCTCCGGGCTGCAGAGATTCCGGGGCGGGCGGGGTCACCCGCCCGGCACGTGGCGGCCGCGGTCGCGGTGGCGATCGCAGCGATCGCCGCGCCGACGGCTACGACCGCGGCGTTCAGCCATACATGCGTCGCATCGCGAACTCGACCATCTGCTCCACGGCCTTCGCGTCGAACACCATCCGGTGCTCACCCTCCATGTCGAGCACGAAGCCGTAGCCGGTGGGCAGCAGGTCGATCACCTCGGCGCCGGTGATCACGAAGTACTTGGACTCCTTGCCCGCGTACCGCCGCAGCTCCTTCAGCGAGGTGAACATCGGGATCACCGGCTGCTGGGTGTTGTGCAGGGCGAGGAACCCGGGGTTGTCGCCGCGCGGGCAGTACACCTTGGACGTCGCGAAGACCTGCTGGAAGTCCTCGGCGGTCACCTGGCCCGTGGTGAACGCGCGCACCGCGTCCGCGAGCGAGGGCGGGGACGGCTCCGGGTACAGCGGCGGCTGCTGCTGCCCGTAGCCGCCCGGCATCTGCTGCTGTTGCTGCTGGTGCTGTTGCGGCGGGACGTACCCCTGCTGTGCCCCTACGTTCTGGTCGTAGCCGTACATGCGCGCAAGAGTACCGAGCGCGCCGGATCCCCGAGCCGGTACGGGCGGGTTGCGCACCCCGCCGACCGCCGCCGGAGCGCGTAACGCGTCACAGATGGCCGGATCGGGCTTGCTTCTTATTACCGGCGGGTAGCATAGTCGTAGCTACTTGCTGGTATGCAAACCCGTGCGAGGAACGAAGTGCCTCGCCGATCTCTCTACGGAGCCGGGAGCCGTCACCATGGGGCACTACAAGTCCAATCTCCGCGACATCGAGTTCAACCTCTTCGAAGTGCTCGGACGCGACAAGCTGTACGGCACCGGGCCGTTCGAGGAGATGGACGTCGAGACCGCCAGGAGCGTCCTCGAGGAGCTGACCCGCCTCTCGGAGAACGAGCTGGCCGAGTCCTTCGCCGACGCCGACCGCAACCCGCCGGTCTTCGACCCGGAGACCAACACCGCGCCGGTCCCCGCGTCCTTCAAGAAGAGCTACCAGGCCTTCATGGACTCCGAGTACTGGCGTCTGGGTGTGTCCGAGGCCATCGGCGGCACGACGGCTCCCCCCTCGCTGATCTGGTCGTACGCCGAGCTGATCCTGGGCGCCAACCCGGCCGTGTGGATGTACTCGTCCGGTCCCGCCTTCGCCGGGATCCTGTACGACGAGGGCAACGACACCCAGAAGAAGATCGCCCGGATCGCCGTCGAGAAGCAGTGGGGCTCCACCATGGTCCTCACCGAGCCGGACGCCGGCTCGGACGTGGGCGCCGGCCGCACCAAGGCCGTGCAGCAGGAGGACGGCTCCTGGCACATCGAGGGCGTGAAGCGCTTCATCACCTCCGGTGAGCACGACATGTCGGAGAACATCCTCCACTACGTGCTCGCGCGTCCCGAGGGCGCCGGCCCCGGCACCAAGGGCCTGTCGCTCTTCCTCGTCCCGAAGTACCTCTTCGACGCCGAGACCGGCGAGCTGGGCGAGCGCAACGGCGTCTACGCCACGAACGTCGAGCACAAGATGGGCCTGAAGGCGTCCAACACCTGCGAGATGACGTTCGGCGACCGGCACCCCGCCAAGGGCTGGCTGATCGGCGACAAGCACGACGGCATCCGCCAGATGTTCCGCATCATCGAGTTCGCCCGCATGATGGTCGGCACGAAGGCGATCTCCACCCTCTCCACCGGCTACCTCAACGCGCTGGAGTACGCCAAGGAGCGCGTCCAGGGCCCGGACCTCGCCAACTTCCTGGACAAGGCCGCGCCCAAGGTCACCATCACCCACCACCCCGACGTGCGCCGCTCGCTGATGACGCAGAAGGCGTACGCGGAGGGCATGCGCGCGCTCGTCCTCTACACCGCCACGGTGCAGGACACCATCGCGATCAAGGAGGCGGCGGGCGAGGACGTGTCGGCGGAGCACGCGCTCAACGACCTCCTCCTGCCCATCGTCAAGGGCTACGGCTCCGAGAAGGGCTACGAGCAGCTCGCCCAGTCGCTGCAGACCTTCGGCGGCTCCGGCTTCCTGCAGGAGTACCCGATCGAGCAGTACATCCGCGACGCCAAGATCGACACCCTGTACGAGGGCACCACGGCGATCCAGGGCCAGGACTTCTTCTTCCGGAAGATCGTCCGCAACCAGGGCGCGGCCCTGAACTCGCTCGCCGAGGACATCAAGCAGTTCCTCGCCCTCGGCACCGGCGGCGAGCAGCTGGCGGGCGCCCGCGAGCACCTGGCCAAGGCCGCCGTCGAGCTGGAGGCCATCGTCGGCCTGATGCTCACGGACCTCGCGGCCACCGAGAAGGACGTCAAGAACATCTACAAGGTGGGCCTGAACACCACCCGTCTGCTGATGGCCTCCGGTGACGTGATCGTCGGCTACCTGCTGCTCAAGGGGGCCGCGGTCGCCGCCGACAAGCTCCAGACGGCCTCCGCCAAGGACGTCGCCTTCTACACCGGCAAGATCGCCGCGGCGAGGTTCTTCGCGGCCGAGGTCCTGCCCGGTGTCACGCTGGCCCGCAAGGTCGCCGAGGGCGTGGACCTGGACCTGATGGAACTGGACGAGGCCGCCTTCTAGGACCTCCTGCGAGAGGTCCCGCGGCAGACCGCACGAGCCCGAACGGGATCGCACGAGCCCGAACGGGATCGCGCGCATCCGCACGCGACCGTCGGAGCCCGTACGAGGGCCCGCTTCCACACCGGGGAAGCGGGCCCTCGCCCTCGTTAAGGTGAACCCATGAGCGAACCCTCCCCCTTCGGCCGCGGCCACACCGACGACCTCATGTCCTTCCTCGCCGTCTCCCCCACGCCGTACCACGCGGTGGCGAACGCCGCCGAGCGGCTGGAGAAGGCAGGCTTCCGGCAGGTCGTGGAGACGGATGCCTGGGACGGGACGTCGGGCGGCAAGTACGTGCTGCGCGGCGGCGCCATCGTCGCCTGGTACGTCCCCGAGGGCGCGGACCCGCACACCCCGTTCCGGATCGTCGGCGCCCACACCGACTCCCCCAACCTGCGGGTGAAGCCGCGGCCCGACAGCGGGGCGCAGGGCTGGCGCCAGGTGGCCGTGGAGATCTACGGCGGTCCGCTGCTCAACTCCTGGCTCGACCGTGACCTGGGCCTGGCCGGCCGGCTGTCCCTGCGGGACGGCTCCACCCGGCTGGTGAACGTCGACCGGCCGCTGCTGCGCGTCCCGCAGCTCGCCATCCACCTGGACCGCTCGGTCAACGCCGACGGCCTCAAGCTCGACAAGCAGCGCCACATGCAGCCCGTCTGGGGCCTGGGCGACGACGTGCGCGACGGCGACCTCATCGCCTTCCTCGAGGAGACCGCGGGCATCCCGTCCGGCGAGGTCACCGGCTGGGACCTGATGGTGCACTCGGTGGAGCCGCCGGCGTACCTGGGCCGCGACGAGGAGCTGCTGGCCGGCCCCCGCATGGACAACCTGCTGTCCGTGCACGCCGGTACGGCCGCACTGGCGGCGGTCGCGACGGCCGGGGCCGGACCGTCCGGGCTGTCCTGCATCCCCGTCCTCGCCGCCTTCGACCACGAGGAGAACGGCTCCCAGTCCGACACCGGCGCGGACGGGCCGCTGCTCGGCAGTGTGCTGGAGCGCTCGGTGTTCGCCCGCGGCGGCTCGTACGAGGACCGGGCGCGCGCCTTCGCCGGCACCGTCTGCCTCTCCTCGGACACCGGTCACGCCGTCCACCCCAACTACGCGGAGCGGCACGACCCGACGCACCACCCGCGCATCGACGGCGGCCCCATCCTCAAGGTCAACGTCAACAACCGTTACGCCACGGACGGTTCGGGCCGGGCGGTGTTCGCCGCCGCCTGCGAGAAGGCGGGCGTGCCCTTCCAGTCGTTCGTCTCCAACAACGCCATGCCGTGCGGTACCACCATCGGCCCGATCACCGCGGCCCGGCACGGCATCCGGACGGTCGACATCGGCGTGGCCATCCTGTCGATGCACAGCGCGCGCGAACTGTGCGGCGTCCGGGACCCGTTCCTGCTGGCGAACGCGCTGGTGGCGTTCCTGGAGTCGTAGTCGCGGGCTGCCGACGCCCGGTCAACCCGCCGGTGCTGCATGAGTGATGGCCGACCGGGTACCCGGATGCAACCGGAAGGACCGGGCAGGAAGGCGGCACTCATGGGCCTCGGCGGATGCATCATCCTCATCGCCGTGGGAGCGATTCTCACGTTCGCGACCGACTGGGACATGCGGGGCGTCAACGTGAACCTGGTCGGCGTCATCTTCATGGTCGTCGGACTGATCGGTGTGGCGGTCTTCAGCAGCATCGCCCGGCGCCGGCGGGTCGTCGTACCGCCCGCCACGCCGGTCGTCGACGACACCCGGCCGCACGGCCGCGACGGCTACAGCGACGGGTACGGGGTCTGACGGGCACGGAGCCTGACGGGACGTCGACGGCCGGCTCCGGCAATCGGCCCAGCGGCGGCGTCGGAGAACGGGAGAGAGGGCACCCCTGGTGTCATGAGATTCCTCGTACGCGACCGGATCCTCGGGATCGGTGACGACTACTGGATCGAGGACGACCGGGGCAACAGGGTCTTCCTCGTCGACGGCAAGGCCATGCGGCTGCGGGACACCTTCGAGCTGAAGGACCTCCAGGGCCGCGTCCTCATCGACATCCGCAAGAAGATGTTCGCCCTGCGGGACACGATGGTGATCGAGCGGGACGGTGAGGCGCTGGCGACGATCCGGCGCAAGCGGCTGTCCCTGCTGCGCAACCACTACCGGGTCGCCCTGGCCGACGGCTCCGAGCTGGACGTCAGCGGCAGGATCCTCGACCGTGAGTTCGCCGTCGAGTACGACGGCGAACTGCTCGCCGTGGTCTCGCGGCGTTGGCTGCACGTCCGGGAGACCTACGGCGTCGACGTCGTGCGCGAGGACGCTGACCCGGCCCTGCTGATCGCGGTGGCGGTGTGCGTGATCCACCTGGCGGAGAAGGAACGGGGGGAGTAGTGCCCCGCGCCCCCAGGAGGGGCGATGTGATCGCCGAACTGCGGTGCGTGGTGCTGGACCGCCCCCGCCCGGCGGCTCCCGCGGCCTCCTGCCGGGAGCTGCCCGGGGGCGAGGTGGACCAGCGCGGCCGGCGGTGGGCGTCCGGTGACGACCGGGCGGCCCCGCACACTCCCACCGGGCCGGTCCCCGCCTTCCGACGGGTCCCGGACCACCGGCCGCCGACCCGGCCGGATCCCTCGGTGCCGCAGCAGTCCCACCCGGACTTCGGGGTGCCGGGCCCGGACCGCGCGGAGGAACGGGTGACGGCGCTCGGCGCGACCGTCCTGGACCCGGGGTCCGCCGGCCGCGGCCGGCGGGTGTACGCCGACCCCGCCGGGCACCCCTTCTGCCCGGTCCGGCACGGGTAGCGGCAGCCGGGGCGGGCCGCACCGGCTGCGCGCGGGAAGACGCGCGGGCGGTCAGGCGCGCGGGCGGGCCAGGCCGAGCACCCGGTCCTTCAGGGCCGGGAACTGCTCGCGGGTCTTCGCGACCTTCGCCGGGTCGAAGTCGACCGTGAGGACCTGTTCGTCGGGACCGGCCTCCGCGAGGACCTCGCCCCACGGGTCGACCACGACCGAGTGACCCGCCTGCAGGACCCCGGCGTGCGTCCCGGCCGTTCCGCAGGCGAGGACGAACGCCTGGTTCTCCACGGCCCGCGCCCGGGCCAGCAGCGTCCAGTGGGACCGGCGGCGGTCCGGCCAGCCCGCCGGGACGACGAGCGTCTCGGCACCGGCGTCGACGAGCGAGCGGAAGAGTTCGGGGAAACGGAGGTCGTAGCAGGTCGCCACACCGAGCGTGGTGTGCGGCAGCGGCACCGTCACCAGTGCGTCGCCCGCGCTCATCAGCACGGCCTCGCCCTTGTCGAAGCCGAAGCGGTGGATCTTGCGGTAGACGGCGGCCAGCTCACCGGAGGGGGAGAAGACGAGCGAGGTGTTGTAGAGCGGCCCGTCGTCCGCGTCGGAGCCGCTGTCCGGGGCGCCGCGCTCCGGGACGGAGCCCGCGTGCAGCCACACGCCGGCGTCCCGCGCGGCCTCGGCCATCGCCTGGTGGGTCGGTCCGTCGAGGGGTTCCGCCGCGCGCCCGAAGTCCTCGTAGGCGAACGCGCCCGTCGTCCACAACTCCGGCAGGACGACGAGATCGGCTCCGGCCTGTTCCCGTACCAGATCGGCGACCCGACGTCGACGCGATTCGACCGATTCGTCCCCGTTCACGGCGACTTGGAGCAAAGAAGCGCGCACGATACCACCGTCCTGGCATTCGACTTGTCGGCACGGCCTACGATCGTCACACGAAAGCACTGCCGGGGTGCCTCACAACAGCGTAACTTGGGGCCCTCCCGGTTCGAGCGAAGCCGAGAACCTGGGGAGTCCCGAGACGCCGCCGAGTGCAGCCACCACCCACTGGCACCGCCGCCGCCACCTGCCCGTGTACCGACCGCCGAGGGGTCCCGTTCCGTGAGCCTGCATCCCACCCTCCAGCCCTACGCCGACGCCTGGGACCACTCCATCGAGGCGATATCCGAGCTGGTGCGGCCGCTCGCGGAGGCCGACTGGAACCGACGGACGCCGTGCCCGGGGTGGTCGGTCCGTGACGTGGTCTCCCACGTCATCGGACTGGACTCCGAGATGCTGGGCGACCCCCGCCCCATCCACACGCTGCCGCGCGACCTGTTCCACGTCACCAACGACCAGCAGCGCTACACGGAGATGCAGGTCGACGTGCGCCGCCACCACACGGCGCCGGAGATGACCTCCGAGCTGGGGTACATGATCATCCGCCGCAACCGCCAGCTGCGGAACGAGTCGCGAGACCCGGCTGCGAAGGTGCGCGGCCCGTTCGGCACGGAACTCACGCTGGAGGAGTCCATGCGCCGGCACGCGTGCGACGTGTGGGTGCACGAGCAGGACCTGCGCGCGGCCCTCGGCCGCCCCGGCAACCTCGACTCCCCCGGCGCGCACGTCGCCCGCGACGAGCTGCTCGCCGAGCTGCCCCGGGTGGTGGCCGAGCTGGCGCAGGCACCGCGCAGCTCGGCCGTGGTCATCGACGTCCACGGCCCCGTGGAGTTCCTGCGCACCATCCGCGTCGACATCCAGGGCCGCGGCACGCTGGAGACCGCCCCGGCGCTCGGCCCCGCCGTCACCCTCACCCTCGACTGGGAGACGTACGTCCGCATGGCCTGCGGCCGGGTGACGCCGGAGGCGGTGTCGGACCGGGTGAAGACGGAGGGCGACCCGGACCTGGCGGCGGCGATCCTGCGGCACTTCGCGGTGACGCCGTAAGGCCCGCGCGGGCCCGGCGCGCCGGACCCGGGAGCCGTTCCCCGGGCCCGGCGCGCCGGGCCCGCCGCCGCACGCGGCCTCACGCCGGCACGTGCACGTTCTCCACCCGGGCGGCGACGAGCCGCTCCCGTTCCCTGCGCGCCGCCTGCCCGCGCAGCCGCAGGATCTGGGTGACCCCGAGGGCCTGGAGGACGAAGACGGCGGAGAAGGCGACGGCGTAGTCGTCGCCGGTGGCGTCCAGCAGGACGCCGACGGCCAGCAGGGTCGTGATCGAGGCGGTGAAACCGCCCATGTTGGTGATGCCTGCCGCGGTCCCCTGCCGCTCCGACGGATTCACCGGGCGGGAGAAGTCGAAGCCGATCATCGAGGCCGGACCGCAGGCACCCAGCCCCGTGCACAGCACCACCAGCAGCCACATCGGCGCCGTCTCGGCGGGGTGGAACAGCGCGGCCGCCCACAGCAGCGCCGTCGCGCCCACGGTGATGAGCACCAGCGGCAGCCGCGCACCGTGGTTCCGGGCGATGACCTGGCCGTAGACGACCCCGAGGACCATGTTGGACAGCACCACGAGGGTGAGGAGTTCACCGGCCGTGGCCCGGGACAGCCCCTGTGCCTCGACGAGGAACGGCATGCCCCACAGCAGCAGGAACACCATCCCCGGGAACTGGGTGGAGAAGTGCACCCACATCCCGAGCCGGGTCCCCGGTTCCCGCCAGGAGGCCGCGATCTGACGGCGCACAGAGGCGGCGCCCTTGTGCGGGGCGGGCTCCGGTTTGTGGCCCTCGGGGTGGTCCTTGAGGAACAGCACGAGCAGGACGAGCACCACGACCCCGGCGAGCGCACTGCCCGCGAAGGCGGCCGTCCAGCCGATGCCGTGCAGCAGCCGGGCCAGGACCAGCGTGGAGACGAGATTGCCCGCCATCCCGGCCAGCGCGGCGAACTGCGCGACCAGCGGACCGCGCCGGGCCGGGAACCACCGGCTGCCCAGCCGCAGCACGCTGATGAACGTCATGGCGTCCCCGCAGCCGAGCAGGGCGCGGGAGGCGAGCGCCATGCCGTACGTCGGGGAGAGCGCGAACCCGAGTTGCCCGACCGTGAACAGCACGGCACCGATGCCCAGCACCTTCTTGGTGCCGAGCCGGTCGACCAGCAGGCCGACGGGTATCTGCATGCCCGCGTAGACCAGCAGCTGGAGGATGGAGAAGGTGGACAGGGCGGAGGCGTTGACGTCGAAGCGGTCGGCCGCGTCGAGACCGGCCACGCCCAGGGACGTACGGAAGATGACCGCGACGAAGTAGACCGCCACACCCACCCCCCACACCGCGAGGGCGCGTCGTCCGCCCGGGGGGTCCCCGGGCGGGCGGGTGCTCGGGGCACCTCCGTTCGCGCGGGTCATCGCACTTCCCCCCGGGCCAGGTGGGAGAACCAGCCGACGTGCCGGTTGACCACGCCGGCGGCCGCCTCCGGGTCCCCCGAGCGCAGCGCGTCGAGGATCTCCTGGTGCTCGGCGAGGGTCTTGGCGACGCGGTCGGGGTGCGACTGCATGACGGCGACGCCCATGCGCAGTTGGCGGTCGCGGAGCTGGTCGTAGAGGCGGGAGAGGATCTCGTTGCCGCCGCTGCGGACGATCTCCGCGTGGAAGCAGCGGTCGGTGACGGACGCGGCGGCGAAGTCACCGGCGGCGGCCTGTTCCCGCTGCCGGGCGAGCAGTCCCTCCAGGCGCTCGATGAGCCCGGGGGGCGCGGGCACGGCCTTGCGCACCGCGTGTTCCTCGACGAGCAGCCGGGTCTCGACGACGTCGGCGATCTCCTGCGCGGAGACGGGCAGGACGAGGGCGCCCTTCTTCGGGTAGAGCCGGATCAGCCCTTCGGCCTCCAGCCGCAGCAGCGCCTCACGCACCGGTGTGCGCGAGACCCCGACGGCCTCGGCCAGCTCACCCTCGGTCAGGAGCGTGCCGCCCTCGTAACGGCGGTCGAGGACGCCCTGTTTGACATGGGTGTAGACGCGGTCGGCGGCAGGGGGTTGCTTCACGGGGGCCAGGCTCATGCCGACAGGATAGATACAACACGTACCCATGGAGACATCCGTCCACGATGCGGACCCCGAAGCCCCACCGCCCCAGAGCCTGTCCGGCGGATCGTGCCGGACAGGCCCTCGCGCACAACCATCCGCGCCAGGTATGCGTCAGAAACGTGCGGCCCCTGTCGGCCGCGCCTCAACTCGGCCGTACCACTAGGGCATTCAACGCAATCGGGGTACCTCACTTGAATACCGTCATTCAGGGCATCCGTCTTCGCAGAGCCGTCGGCGTCGTCGTGGCCACGGGCGCCGTGCTGGCCTCCGGAGCCCTCCACGCGGCGCCCGCGCAGGCCGCCGCCGCGCCCACGATCGCCGCCAAGGGCGGCTACGTGATGAACAACGGGACCGGCAAGTCCCTCTACACCAAGGCCGCCGACACCCGCCTCTCGACCGGTTCCACGACGAAGATCATGACCGCGAAGGTCGTGCTCGCGCAGAAGAACCTGAACCTCGACGCCAAGGTCACGATCCAGATGGCGTACAGCGACTACATCGTGGCGAACAACGCGTCGTCCGCGCGGCTGATCGTCGGCGACAAGGTCACCGTGCGCCAGCTGCTGTACGGGCTGATGCTGCCGTCCGGCTGCGACGCCGCGTACGCCCTGGCGGACAAGTTCGGTACCGGCTCGACGCGGGCCGCACGCGTGAAGTCCTTCATCGGCAAGATGAACGCCGACGCGAAGAACCTGGGCCTGAAGAACACCCACTTCGACTCGTTCGACGGCATCGGCAAGGGCAACAACTACTCCACGCCGCGCGATCTGACGAAGATCGCGAGCAGTGCGATGAAGAACGCCAACTTCCGCGCGATCGTCAAGACGAAGAAGTACACGGCGAAGACCACCACGAAGACGGGCAGCACCCGCACGATGGCGCCGTGGACCAACACCAACGGTCTGCTCAGCAGCTACAGCGGCACCATCGGCGTGAAGACCGGCTCGGGTGCGGTGGCCAAGTACTGCCTGGTCTTCGCCGCGACGCGGAACGGCAAGACCGTCATCGGCACGGTCCTCGCCTCCACCTCGTCCGCCCAGCGCGAGACGGACGCCAAGAAGCTCCTGGGCTACGGCTTCAGCAAGGCCTAGGCCTGATCCGCACCGGACGCACAGGGGGGCTCACCCGCACCGGGTGAGCCCCCGTCACGTGCGGGGTCACGGGGAGGGAACCAGGATCCGCGGGTCGGGTGAACCGCCGACGGACTTCTCGGCTTCCCGGGCGAGGCGGCACAGTTCGTCGGCCAGGACCTCGATCCGGGATCCGGAGACCGGCGGGATCCCGCACAGCCGGAGCATGAGTTCGCACCGCCCGTGCCTGTCACGGATGGGCGCCACCAGACTTGCGCCCCGGTACTGCCCCTCCGGTTCGAGGTCCACCGGCCGGAGGTCCTCCCCCGCGGCCCGGAACATCGCCTGGATCTCACGCTGCCTCGCCGGCGTGACCCCCTCCACGCCGTACTCGGTCAACGCGGGAAAGAGCAGCGTGTCCCGTGCGTCCCCGGCGTAGGAGCCGGCCCAGCCGTGCTTGCGCGCATGGTCCAGACGTTCCCGGGACGTGCGCAGCAGCTCCTCGCCCGCGGACCTCGCCCTGTTCATCCACTGCTCGACCTCCGCTTCGGGAGCGCCGATCAGGAACACCTCGCCGAAGGGAGGCGTGAGCGGCCACTTCGAACCGAGGAGCGTGGACGTCGGCACGTCCGGGCCGGCGACCGTCGCCACGGCCACCGCGTGGTCGGCGACCTTGGCGTACACGGTCACCTCCCCGTCGGCCGCGTGCGCGAGGCGTCGCATGCCGTCGCGGATGTGCTGCACGGTCTGCACGCTCTCGGCCACGATCGCATCGCTCGGCGCGACGAAGGACCCCGGGACGAAGCCTCCGAACCCCCCCTGGAAGAACAACAGCGGGGCGACCGGACGATGGATCTCCAGGCTCTCGACCGAGCCGGTCACGAAGTAGTGGTCTCCTGCCGGGGTGCAGGCCTCGAGGCTGCAGTCGATGCTGCACACCACGTCCGGGAGGACCGGCGACCCGTTCCCGGAAGGCGACCACGCCAGTCCCTCGAACCTCCTGTCCGCGGGTCGGGACAACGCCCTGCAGGTGTCTTCCTGGTCGTGGGCGAGGATGTTGACGGTGAAGCGCCCCGACTTCCTGATCGCGGCGAAGCTCGCGGAGTCCCGCGTGGGCAGGAAGCCGACGAGGGGCGGATCGAGGGAAACCGAGGTGAACGTGCCCACGATCATCCCGACGGGTTCCCCGTCCGCGTCGGTACTGGCTATCAGGGCCACCCCCGTGGGGTGATGCCCGAGGGCCTGCCGGAAGGCGGCGGAGTCCACCGCGCCGCCGCTCACGGGTGGCTCGCTTCAAGTTCGGGGGTTGTGGCCAGCGCGCGGATCTCCTGCGGCCAGGGCGTGGCCTCACCGCTGGAACGGTCGGTCAGCACGAAGACGGATCGGGACGTCGCGACCAGCCGCGTGCCCACCAGCATGCGCTGCGCCAGTGCCAGCGAACTGCGGCCGACGCGGTCGAGGCGGGTCTCGGTGGTGATCGTCGCGGGGTGGTGGACCTGCCCCTTGAAATCCACCTCCAGCCGGACCAGCGCGATGATCGGTTCGAACCCCACCGCCGGCCTCACCTGCTCGTTCATGAACGCGTAGCGCGCATTGGCGAGGATCTCGGTGAACGCGGTGTTGCCCATGTGGCGTTGGAAGTCGAGGTCGCTCACCCGGAGCGTGTCCTCGACGATGTGTGCGCGGGGCTCCGAGGGCCCGGTGCTCGACTGATCGGTCATCGGCATCCTCAGCCGGCCTTCGCGGCCTTGACGGAGGCGCCGAACTCCTTGAGCGCCTCGGCACGGTACTCACGCATCTCCTCGTTCGCCTCACGGCCCCGCACGAGGCCCTCGGCCAGTGGGAGATCCGCGACCGCGTGGAACAGGCGCTTGGTGGCCTGGAGCGACATGGGCACCTGCCCCGCCAGGGCCTCGGCGGTCCTCATCGCCTCGGCGAACTCCTCGCCCTGCGGGACGACCCGCGTGACCATGCCCATCCGCTCGGCTTCCTCGGCGCCGACCAGGCGCCCACTGGCCACCAGCTCGAACCCCGCCTTGCGGCCGAGCTGCTTGGTCAGGTTGGCCATCACCACCGCTGCGACGAGACCGTGCTTGATCTCGGGGTAGCCCATGCGCACGTCGGCCGACGCGATGGTGATGTCGCAGGCCAGGGCCAGCCCGCAACCGCCGCCGACGGCGTAGCCGTGGATGGCGGCGATCACCGGCTTGGAGATCTCGGGAATGGTCTTGTGCAGACCGTAGGTGAGTCCGGCGCGGTACTCGACGCGTTCGGTGTTGTCGGGCGTGAGTTCGGCGAACTCACCGGTGTCGGCGCCCGTGCAGAAGGACGTCCCCGCCCCGCGCACGACCACCGCACGGATCTCGTCGTCCTGGTCGGCTCCCCGGAGCTCCTCGATCAGCCGCTCGTAGAGCGCGCTGTCCATGGCGTTGAGCTTGCGGGGACGGTTGAGGGTGAGCACCAGCACATGGCCCTGGCGCTCGACAAGGAGGTTCGCTTCCACGGTTCAGCCTCGTTCGTGCTCTAGTCGATGGAGAAGAAGACGGACTCGCGCTCGCCCTGCAGCCTGATGTCGTACCGCAGGTGCCGCTCGACGTCGGTGAGTTGTGCGATCAGGAGGGGCCGCCTGGCCTCGGGGACCTGCCGCAGGATCGCGTCGGACCCGTTGGCCTGCTCCTCGTCGGGGAAGTACACCTTCGTCGCCAGCGGTCCTGCCAGGCCGCGCGTGAAGAGGAAGATGCTCAGGTGCGGCGCCAACCGGTTGCCGTCGGGC
This sequence comes from Streptomyces sp. NPDC050388, assembly GCF_040655635.1. Taxonomy (NCBI): domain Bacteria; kingdom Bacillati; phylum Actinomycetota; class Actinomycetes; order Kitasatosporales; family Streptomycetaceae; genus Streptomyces; species Streptomyces sp. NPDC050388. Next base: position 119,253 of record NZ_JBFAKH010000004.1, on the reverse strand, counting down.
AGCGTCACCGGCTCCGGTTTCCGCACGACGGCCCGGAAGCGGCCCTCGAGGGTGCGGACCCGGCATGCCTGCTCCCGGCTCCAGAACTCGAGGAACGCGCCGTAGTCGACATGGTCCCCTTGACCGTCCAGGACCGTGCCCTCGATCACGACGGCACTCGGATCGTCCTCGGCGACGGTCCGGGTGATGCCGGGCGGGGTCATGGCGAAGCCGAACAGGGGGCCGCAGGTCTGCGCGGGGGTGAGAATCATGACCATCCCTCACTCGAACGGGGTCGCGGCCGAGCCGCGGAGCACGATGTCGAACCGGTACGCCAGCGCCGAGGGGTTCCTGGTCAGCAGGGCGCCGGGGTCGGTCCGCTCCGGTGGGGGGACGACCGCGCCGCTGCCGTCGACGGTGGCCAGCGTGCGCTGGGGACCGAACGACTGAGCGATGGAGTTCTCCTCGTCGAGCCTGGCGATCAGGCGTTCCTGTCCCCGTCGGTCCGGGACGGCGTTGATCATGCGGTCCATGCGGATCAGCGGGTCGCCCTCGAAGTACATCTGGGTGACGAGCCGGCCGGCGGCCCCGGCGCCCAGGACGGAGAAGTGGATGTGGGACGCCCGCCAAGCACGCGCGCCGTCCTTGAACATCGCCGGGTACGGGCCCGGACGGATCGTCACGAAGCGGTAGGCGCCCCGGCTGTCGGTCAGGCAGCGGCCCGCTCCGTAGAAGTTGGCGTCGAGCGGGAAGCCCGACACGTCCATGGAGTCGCGATAGCCACCGGCGGCGTTGGCCTGCCAGATCTCGACCAGGGCGTTCTTGACCGGGATGCCGCCGCTGTCGGTGACCGTTCCGTGCACGATGACCCGGGTGCCGATGGGCTCCGAGACGCCCTGCACCGTGAGGTCGTGGTCGAACGCGCCGAGCTTCAACTGCCCGAAGGCGGGGCCCGGCAGGTGGTGGAACCACTCCTTGTCCAGATGGACCGGTGCCGCCAACGGCACGCGCAGCGTACTGACGCTGGAGTTGGAGTCCGCCAACGGCGGATCGAATGATTCGATCATGAGGTTGCCCTCCCCAGTGCTTGTGCGGCAATGGCCCGGATGCCGACGCTCTCGTCCGCCAGGTGGTGACGCGCGGGACTGATGCCGCGGTCCAGCAGCCTCCTGGCCGTCAGGAAGGCGCCGGGGTCGTTCAGTGCCTCGACGGCCCTCAGGTCGTCCCCGCGGTAGTGCCACAGCGAGAAGCCCGCACCGTCCTCCGCGGTTCTCCTGACGACGTGGTCGCCGTCGCCGGTCAGGCCGACGATCTGCAGTCGGACGTCGTACTGGTCCGACCAGAACCAGGGCGCCGGCCGCGGGGGCGCCGTGCGACCCGCGATGTGCGCCGCTGCCGCCTTCGCCATGTGCTCCGCGTTCTGGACCGACTCCAGGCGGAGCCTGCCGCCCTGCCAGGCGAAGTTGGCGCAGTCACCCACCGCGTAGACCGAGGGGGCGCTGGTCCGGCCGAGTTCGTCGACGGTGATGCCGTTGTCGACCGCGATGCCGGCCTGAGCGGCGAGTTCGGCTTCCGGTTCGGCGCCGATCCCCGCCAGGACGAGATCGGCGTCGATCCGCGTCCCGTCGGTGAGCACACCGGCGACCACGCGGCCGTTCTCACCGTCCAGTGACCGCAGTTCGCGGCCCTCCAGGATCTCGACCCCGTTGCGCAGGTGCTCCGAGCGGAGATGGTCGGCGGCCTGCTCGCTGACGACCCGCTGGAGCAGCCGGTCACGCTCGACCACGGTGACGCGACGTCCGAGGCGGGCCGCCACCGAGGCGAACTCGAGACCGATGAAACCGCCACCGAGGACGAGGACCGACGTCGCCTCGTCGAGTGCCCCGGACAGGGCGTCGGCGTCGGCGAGTGTGCGCAGCACGTGCACGCCCTGAAGCCCGTCGACCAGCGAGTCGGGCAGTCGTCGGGCCCGCGCACCGGTCGCCAGGACCAGGTTGTCGTAGCGAAGAGTGCTGCCGTCCGCCCGGACCACGACCTGCCGGGCGACGTCGATCCGGGCCACCCGCTCGCCGGTGCGCAGGTCGACCTCGGTTTTCGCGCGGCCGGCGGGTGCGCCCAGCCTGAGGTGCTCCTGCCCGATCTCTCGCAGCAGGTAGCGCTTGGACAGGGGTGGGCGCTGGTAGGGGACGGTGGCTTCGGCGCCGATCAGGGTGATCGGCGCGTCATAGCCCGCGGCGCGCAGGTGCACGGCCGTGGTGTGACCGGCCTGTCCGGCGCCGATGATCGCGGTTCCGTGTGTCATGGCGCGGCGTCACCAGGCCGGCGGTACTTCGACGGTGATTCCGTCCAGTTCGGGCCGGGCGGAGATCTGGCAGCTCAGCCGGCTGCCGTCGCGTCGAGGAGCGTCGGCGAAGTCCAGCAGGTCGGCCTCGATCGGGCCGGGCTCGCCGGTCCGGTGGTCGGACTCGACGTAGACGTGGCAGGTGGCGCACATCATCCCGCCACCGCACTCACCGACGATGCCGGGCACGCCGTTGGCCACGGCTGCCTCCATCAGGTTGACGCCGTCGTCGACCTCGGCGGTGATGCGCTCGCCGTCGGTGGTGATCCAGGTCACCTCAGCCATGGTCAGAACCTCCAAGCCGGACCAGCAGACTCTGCGGACCGCGGTGGGCCATCGTCTTCGTCCATGCGGGTCGTTGTCCCTTCACCAGCTCCATGCCGGGGAAGGCGTTGATGAGTTCTTCCAGCACGATCTTCATTTCGATGCGTGCCAGAGGGGCGCCCATGCACACGTGGATGCCGTATCCGAAGGACAGGTGACCTCGTGCGTCGGGGCGGTGGATGTCGAAGTCCGACGGCCGTTCGTACCGGTCCTCGTCGTGGTTCGCCGATGCCAGGCTCAGCAGGACCTTGCCTCCCGCGGGGATGGTCACGCCGCTGAGTTCGACGTCCTCGAGGGCCCTGCGCCGCCAGGTCATGACCGGGGTGCTGTGCCGGAGGACCTCCTCGATCGCACGCGGGATCAGTGCCGGATCCGCGACCAGTTCCTCCCAGGTCCCGCGGTTCTCCAGCAGCGTGAGGATGCTGATGGTCAGACCGTTGGTCACGGCCTCGTGACCGGCCAGCAGCAGCGCGAACACCAGGCAGACGATCTCGTTCTCGGTCAGTACCGAGTCGTCGCCCCCGCGCAGTTCCAGCAGTTTGCTGGGGTAGTCGTCGCGCGGTGCCCGTTTGCGGTCCTCGACGATCTCCTTGCAGAAGTGGAAGAAGTCGTTCAGCTCATGGCCGGCATCGATCATTTCCTGCCGGGTCGGCTTGCCCCAGATCATCGTGGCGCGGTTGAGCGCCCACCGCTTGATCATCAGGGGGTCCACGTCGTCGACACCGAGGAGCATGAACACCACGCGCGCGGGCATCTCGTGCGTCAGCTCGGCGACGATGTCGACCTCGTCCTTGCCGCGCAGGCCGGCCACGTACTCCTGCACCAGCTCGCGGATCCGCGGCTCGTACTCGCGATAGCGCTTGGGGTTGAGGAACTGGCCGGCGCTCTGCCGGATCCGGGTGTGCCGGGGCCGGTCCGTGTTGGACTGCACCGGTTCGACGGTGAAGCCGTTGTCGGCGAGGAACCGGGTCAGTTCCTCGGGGTAGCCCTCCAGCGAGTCCAGGACGTTCGAGGCGGAGAAGCGCTCGGGGTCCTTGAACACCGAGAGGACGTCCTCCCGCTTCGTGACGACCCAGTAGTCGGTCTCCTCGTTGTAGAACACCGGCGCCTCGCGACGGGCCGTCGAGAAGAACTCGTAGGTGCCGTCGTGGTCGAACGGCCTGAAACCACTGGTCACGGGGCATCGCGCGGCCGCCGGTCGCTGATCCACCACCGCCATCCGTCTCCACCCTCCCTCAGCGGCCACAACGACCGCTTGTTGTTTCGTCAACAGGTGGCCGAGTCTGTCCCGGCGGTTGATGATTTGTCAACGGATCTCGGCGACCGAGGCGGCGCAAGGCCCGACCGGCACGCGATCGCGCCGGCCAGGGGGTCGCCGAACCCCGCCGACCGGCCGCGAGCGAGGCTCACGGAGACCCTGGAGCTCCCGACTGCGGACAGGTGCGCCTTTTCCGCAGTTGTCAAATTGACTCTTGACAAGTCAAGAAAGGGGGGAGAGCGTGTGCCCTTGATCACTCAACACCTTGCTGAGCCGCACTGTCCCGTGCCCGGAACGAGCCTTCTCGTGTCGCGGCTCATCGTCGGTTCGGGGGCGGCACTTCCGTAGCGGTATCCAGTCGAGAGAGGACGTCATGGAAGCGAATCAGACCGCTGAGCCCAAAGCGTCGGTCGCCCTGGCGACCGGCCCCGCTCCAGGGGGCGAGCAGAAGCAACGCCGCCGGGTCGTCTACGCCACGCTGGTGGGCACCACCATCGAGTGGTACGACTTCCTGGTCTACGCGCAGGTCGCGGCCCTGCTCTTCGGTGACCTCTTCTTCAGCGGGCTCGGCCAGTGGAGCCAGCTCACCGCCCTGGCGACCGCCGGGGTGAGCTTCTTCTTCCGTCCGCTCGGCGCCGTCGTCTCGGGTTATCTGGGCGACCGGTTCGGCCGTCGCATCGTCCTGGTGCTGACGCTCGGGCTGATGGGCGTGTCGACCACGCTGGTCGGCCTGCTGCCGACGACCGCGGCCATCGGAATCGCGGCCCCGATCCTGCTCATCCTCCTGCGCTGCCTCCAGGGGCTCTCCGCCGGTGGCGAGTGGGGCGGCGCGGCCATGCTCGCCGTGGAACACGCCAGGACCGGTCACCGAGGACGGATGGGGTCCTTCCCGCAGATGGGCGTGCCGCTCGGGATGATGCTCGCCATCACCGTGATGGGCGCCTTCAACGCCCTGCTCGGCAAGGAGGCCTTCGACGCGTGGGGCTGGCGACTGCCGTTCCTCTTCTCCGTCGTGCTGGTCGTGGTGGGGCAGTACGTGCGGTCCCAGGTCGCCGAGTCGCCGGTCTTCACCGAACTCGAGGAGTCGAAGGCCAAGGCGAAGACGCCCCTGCGCGAGCTGTTCAGCGCCCACGGCACCAAGGTCCTGAAGGCCGCCGCCACGATGGTGGGCAACATCGCCGCCGGCTACATGATCGTCGGCGGCTTCGCGCTGGCCTATGTGACCAGCGCCCATGACCTTCCTCGCGCTCAGGTGCTGATGTGGCTCTTCGCGGCCAGCGCCGTGTGGATCGCGTTCACCTACGTCGGCGCGCGGTGGAGTGACCTCTCCGGCCGTCCGGTCGTCTACAAGTTCGGCTACTCGCTGCTGTTCGTGCTGCTCCTCCCGCAGTTCTGGCTGCTCAGTCAGGGCACCGGACCGGGCGTCGGCGTGGCCCTGCTGACCCTGGCGGTGCCGCTGGGCCTGACCTACGGCCCCCAGTCGGCGCTCTTCGCGGAGATGTTCCCGGCCAGGATCAGGCTCTCCGGGGTGTCGCTCGCCTACGCCGTCGGCGCCGTCCTCGGTGGCGCGTTCGCGCCGATGATCGCCGAGGCGCTGACGCAGGGATTCGGCACGGTCATCGCGGTCGCGCCGTACCTGATGGGAATGGCGCTGATCAGTCTGGTGACGGCCTTCTTCCTCACCGACCGCTCCGCGGAGCCGCAGGAGTCGATGGCCGACCGCTGAGCCACTGCCACTGCCACTGCCACTGCCACTGCCACTGCCACGAGCATCCGGGGCGCTTCCCCGCGTCGGAATTCCGTACCGGAATCCGAGCGGTCGACGAAGCGCCCCGGATTGCTGTTGACAACACAACAAGATGACCTGAGGATGTTGTTGACACCACAACAACGTGATTGGTTCGCGCCGGGTTCTCCAGTGCCCGGGCCCAAGCCGCTAGGAGAAAGCTGTGGGAGTTCGGGGAAACGAGGGAGCGGGTAATCCGCTCGGAATGCTTCCGGGCCTGAAGGTCGTCGAGATGGGCCAGAACCTGGCCGCCCCGTACGCCTCGTTGATTCTCGGTGACCTCGGCGCCGAGGTCATCAAGGTCGAGAAGCCCGGCGGAGACGACGCGCGCGGCTGGGGCCCGCCGTTCGTGGGCGACAGCTCGGTCAGTTTCCACATGATGAACCGGAACAAGCGGTCCGTCGTGCTGTCGCTGGACGACGAGGCCGACTACAAGGTCTTCCTCGACCTCATCCGCGACGCCGACGTCTTCATCCACAACCTGCGCCCGGGCGTCGAGAACAAGCTCGGGGCCGACGCCGAGACGCTCAGGGCCGTGAACCCCCGGCTGATCTACTGCTCGATGTCAGCGTTCGGTCACACCGGTCCGATGGCGAACCGCCCCGGCTACGAACCGCTGCTGCAGGCCTTCTCCGGTCTCATCGCCATCAACGGCGACCCGAGCGGTCCGCCCTCCCGGGTGGGCCCGTCGGTCGTCGACCTCGGAACGGGCATGTGGACCGTGATCGGCGTGCTCGCCGCGGTCCTGGAACGCCAGTCGACGGGGGTCGGCGGTGAGGTGAGGACCTCCTTGCTGGAGACGGCCGTCAGCTGGGCGGGACGGCACATCGCGGACTACGGGGCGACCGGCACCATCCCGCCCCGGGTCGGTACCGGTCACAACTCGTTGACTCCCTACGGCGCGTTCGAGGCTGCGGACGGCCCGTTCATCATCGCCGCGGGCAACGACCGCCTGTTCGCCAAGCTGGCCGCGGCCCTGGAGAAGCCCGAGTGGGCGAGCGACCCCCGCTTCGCCACGAACGCCGCGCGCAACGAGAACCGGGCCACGCTGCTCCCGCTCATCTCCGAACTCGTCGGCCGCAGCACCGTCGCCGACTGGATCGCGTGTCTGGAGCGCGCCGGCGTGCCGTGCGCACCCATCCATTCGATCCCGCAGGTGCTGGAGCACCCCCAGACCCACGCCATGGACATCGTCCTGGACAACGCCGACGACCGGCTCAAGCTCACCGGACTGCCCCTGAGCATCAACGGCGTGCGAGCCGGCTTCGGCACCACGGCGCCCGCGCTCGACGAGTATCACGACGAACTGGTCGGCTCCGCGCCGGCACCGGAGTCAGGAACCGCACAGTGACCGGCAGCCGCACCCACATCGCGACCTCCGACGCGACCTCGATCACCGTCCGCGGGAAGGACCTGTGCGAGGACCTCATCGGCCGGCACAGCTTCACGGACATGATCTACTTCCTGTCCGTCGGCCGGATGCCCACGCCGCCCGAAGCACGGGTTCTCGACGCCTGCCTGGTCACGCTCATGGAGCACGGGTGGACCCCCACGTCGATCATCACCAGGCTGGCAGCCGACAGCGTGCCGGACGACGTGCAGGTGGCGATCGCCGCCGGCCTGCTGTCGGTCGGGCCGGTGTTCGCCGGGACCATGGAGGGCTGCGCCGAACTGCTGGTGGAGGGTGTCGAGAGCGGCGAGGACCCGGACACCTACTGCGAGCGCGTGGCGCAGGAGTACGTGAGCGCCAAGCGGCCGGTACCGGGATTCGGGCACCGCCTGCACAAGCCCGACGACCCGCGCGCGGTCACCCTCCTCCGGGTGGCCGAGGAGAACGGGATCACCGGCCGCTACGTCGACCTGCTGCGGCGGCTGAGCCGCGAGGTGGACGCGGCCCGGGGCGGCCGTCACCTCACCATCAACGCCACGGGGGCCATCGCCGCGCTGTTCCTGGAGATCGGGATCCCGCTGAAGGCCGGTCGCGGACTCGCCGTGGTGTCCCGGGCCGGCGGTCTGCTCGGCCATGTGGTGGAGGAGTTCGCCCAGCCCTCCGCCCGCACCATCTGGCAGCTCACCAGGGAGGGCATCCCGTACTCGGATCCCCAGGAGACCACGCATGACTGATGAGTCGGGAGATCGGTACACCTCGGCCGAGGTGCTCGCGCTCTACCGGGAGCACGATGACACCCTGACCGACCTGGTGGCCGGCCGGGCCGCGGCGGATCCGGACCGCCCGATGCTGGTGTGCGGTGAGCGGTCGTGGACCTGGGCCCAGGCCGCCGACGCGGCGGGACGGCTGGCCGGCCACCTCCGGCACAGGGGGGTGGAGGCCGGGGACCGGGTGCTCGTCATGGGCCGCAACAGCGACTGGCACGTACTCGTCCTGCTGGCCGCCGCCGGGCTGGGTGCGGTGTTCGTGCCCGTCAACCCCGACTTCAAGGTGGAGGAAGCGGCCTACGTGCTCCGCCAGTCGGGTGCCCGGGCGATCCTCTGCGACGAGGTCGCCGAACCGGTCGCCGAGGCCGCGCGCGACGACGTCGACAGCTCCGCCTGGATCCAGCGGCTCGACGGCGGGCTCCTCGACGCCGAGCCGATCGAGCTGAGCGGCGGTGACCGGCAGGCTCCGTGCGTCATGATCTACACCTCGGGGACCACCGGTTTCCCGAAGGGCGTCCTGCACAGCCAGCAGAGCGTGATCGCCGCCGGGGAGAGCTTCGTGGAGCGGGTGCGGCTGCAGCCGCACGACCGGGTGCTCACCATCCTTCCGCTGTTCCACGTCAACGGCCTGCTCTATTCCGTGGCCGGAGCGCTCGCCGCCGGTGCCACCCTCCTGCTGGAACCGCGCTTCTCCGCCTCGCGCTTCTGGCCCACGGTCAAGCGGCTCGGCGCGACGCAGGTCAACATGATCGAGGCGATCAGCGCGATCCTGCTCAACCGGCCCCGCGACGAGTACGTGCCCGGCCACGGTCTGCGCAAGATCTACGGGATCCGGCAGGCGAGCACGCGAGCGTTCCGGGAGCGGTTCGAGGTGCCCCACCTGGTGGGCGGGTACGGCATGACCGAGATCCCGGGCATCCTGAGCACCCCGTACGACGCGGAGGCCAGGCCGGGCAGCATGGGCAGGCTCTGCCGGCATCCTGATCCCGCACGGCCGTGGGCGCGGTGCCGCATCGTGGACGAAGCCGGTGCGGACGTTCCCGACGGCGAGGTCGGGGAGCTCTGGGTACGAACGCCCATCGTGATGCTGGAGTACTTCCGCGAACCCGAGCAGACGGCCGACGCCTTCGAGGGCGACTGGTTCAGGACCGGCGATCTGGTGCGACGGGACGAGGACGGCTGGTACTACTTCGTCGCGCGGAAGAAGGACATCATCCGCCGGCGGGGCGAGAACGTCTCCGGAGCCGAGCTCGACAGGGTGGTCGCCGAGCATCCGGAGGTGGTGCTGGCGGCCGCGGTCGGAGTGCCGTCCGAAATGGGCGACGAGGACATCCTGCTGGTCGCCACGCCCCGTGCGGACTCCCTCCTGACCGAGCAGGAGGTCGCCGACTTCTGCGGCGCCCGGCTGGCCCGGATCAAGCGGCCCCGCTACGTCCTCCTCACCCAAGACATGCCGCTCACGCCGACCGGGAAGGTCGCCAAACACCTCCTGAGGGCAGACGCCACCCTGCGCGACCGGGCCCGCGAGGTCCGCGAGGTCCGCGAGGTCCGCGAGGTCAACGTATCCGCCGATCAGCAGCCGACCCGGCCCGGGCCCGGGTGAGCCCCTCACACGTCCCGACAGTGGACCTGCCACAGCAGCCTTGCACGACCGCGGAAAGGAACGCCCCATGACCGAGCTCCTCGCGCTGCCTCCAGACCGGTTGACCGGCGATGCCGAACCGACCGGGGACGTCCACGCGTTCCTCCTGGGCGACTTCAGCGCCTCACCGCTGGTGCGGCGGGCCCGGGACCTGGTCCCGGTCCTCAAGGAGCGAGCGGCGCGGCAGGCCCGGCAGGACCGGCTGCTGCCCGAGACGATCGCGGACATGCAGCGGGCCGGCTTCTTCCAGATGCTGCAGCCCCGGGCCCACGGGGGGTACGAGCTGACTCCCATCGAGTCCTTCGAGGTGACCTCCGTCCTCGCCGAGGGCGACCCCTCGGTGGGGTGGGTCCTGGGCGTGGTCGGCATCCACCACTTCCACCTGGGTTTCTTCGACCCCCGCGCACAGTCCGACGTCTGGTCCTCGGACACGACCACCCTGATCAGCTCGCCGTACGCACCCCAGACGGCCAGGCGGGTGGACGGCGGGTACCGCCTGTCCGGACGGTGGTCCTTCTCCTCCGGCAGCGACTACTGCGACTGGGCGCTGCTCGGGGCCAACATCGAGGGCGAACCGACCCCCGGACCGGGGCCGGTCGGCAGCCACGTGCTGCTGCTCCCGCGCGAGGACTACGAGATCGTCCACAACTGGGACGTGTCCGGCCTGCGGGCCACCGGCAGCAACGACATCGTGGTCGAGGACGCGTTCGTTCCCGACCACCGGAGCCTGACCTGGACCGAGGTGCACCGGAGAACCGCACCGGGCCTGGCGCTCAACACGGGTCTGCTGTTCAGGCTCCCGTTCTTCCAGGTCTTCTCACGGGCCACCCAGGCACCGACGGCGCTCGGCGCCCTGAAGGGCATGGCGGACGCCCTGGTGGAGTTCAACAGGGGCAAGCGCCGGCCCAGGGTCGACCCGGCCACCGCCCTCGCGCTGGCCGAGGCCTACTCCTTCGTTTCGGAGGCGAAGGGGCGGCTGTACGCCAACTACGCCGCGATGATCTCCGAAGCCGGCGGAGGTCCCGAGGTCAGCGCCGAGCGACTGGAGGAGTTCCGCTTCCAGTCCGCGCACATCCCCGCACGCGCGGCCCGGTACGGCACCGAGTTGTACCGCGTCGCGGGCGGCACCGGCATCTACAACGCCCAGCCGTTCGGGCGTTATCTGACGGACCTCATGGCGACGCAGACCCACGCGATCAACAACTACCAGGCCCGGGCGACGGACTGGATCGGCCCGCTCCTCGACACCACGGGCACCGTCGTGCCGACACCGCTCGGAGTGGTCGAGGATCAGCGGCGTCCCGCCTGAGGCGGTGTTCCGGCCGGGGCCGGCGCCGTTCCCACGGCGCCGGCCCCGGCTTGCCGTCACCCCGGCAGGTTCTCGGCGTTCTCGCCGAAGAGCCTGAGCATCTCGTTGAACTTCTCCACGTCCTGGGGAGTGAATCCGGCGAGTACCTGCTTGTGGCGTTCCAGAGCCGACCTGAGGATCCGGTCGTGGAGTTCGTACCCCGCGGGCGTGAGGTGCCACAGCCGGTTGCGCGGGTTGTTGCCGAGGACCTTGGCCTCCGCCAGGCCGAGCTTGGCGAGCTTGCTCAGCGACCGGCTGACCGCGCCCTTGTCGTAGCCCACGGCAGGGCTGGCGGCGGTCACCGGGACGTCCGGTTCCTTGCAGAGCATCACCAGCATCCGCCACTCCATCGCGCTGATGCCGAACTCGTTCTGGTAATGCCGGGAGAAGCTCCGGTTGAAACGGTTGGCGGCCCACACCAGGAGGACGGTCGGGTTGTCGGCCAGGTTCAGCGTCTTGGACTTCTCCCCGTCGCCCCCCTCGACCTCCTCGACAAAGAACTCATCGAGCTCGTCGCTCATGGGGTGGCCTCCCGGAGTCTTGTCGATGCGAGACGGCTGTCTCACATCCGTGGCTGCGCGGTCTCTTCTGCTCGGGAAACAGTCTAGGCAGGCCATGCGGCCTGCCCCGCTTCCCCGTTGTGATGATCATGCCGCTCCTGGGGCGACCGTGTGAAGGTCTCGGTCGTGGCCGACGCGCCGAATACCCGGTCGACGGCGCCGAGCAGCCCGGGGCGGTGGGCCGGCGGAGGGGACGGCGCCGGACCCAGCCGACTCCGATCCGCCCCGTCACGGCCTGATACGGCCTGATACGGCCTGACCCGACGAGCCTGGCACAACGGCAAGGAGTCCGTGCGGAATCGATCCGCACGGACTCCTCCCTCGTTCACGCCGCACGACTCCCACAGGTCGCCAGTGGCACCGCGCTCGGACTGATCAACGCGGACACGACATCACGGACGTCCTGGACCGCGGCGAGGTCCGAGGTCATTCTCTTCAGGTCCCGCACCTGTTCGGACCGCAGGCCCCAGGGCGCGTAGCCCACGCAGTCGTCGAACCCCCGCGCGTGATCCTCAGGAGTGAGCGGGTTGCCCGGATATCCCGGACCGATCTCGAGGGTTCTGACCCACCGGCCTCCGTCGGCGGTGCGCAGCTCGAACCGCGACGCCGAATGGCCGGTGAGCGCGGGGTCGAAGTGCACGTGGATCCGCGAGATCATGGCGGATGCGCCCAGTTCGGCGACTCGTTCGGGTTCGAAGTGCTCGATCGACGACGATCCCCGCTCCAGAGCGTTCGCAGCGCAGTACTGCGCACTGAACTGGGCGTTGACCCGCGGGTTGGTACCGGCCTCGAAGGGTTTGCCGATGAGCTTGAAGGCGAAGTCGGGCAGGAAGACGTCCACCCGCTCGATCTCCCGCGTGTTCACCGAGCCGTCCCCCAGCGCCAGGAGGGCCGACTCGGTGACTCCCTGGGTGAGCCCGCAACTCGGGTACTTCTTGAAGAAGATCCCCCCCAGATCGTAGTGACGGCCGATCCGGTCGGCGAACGACTCCGGGGAGCGCTCGCCCCGTGCGTACAGCCGCGCGTATCCGAAGGGGCCGGAGATGAAGTGACGGGGCCCGGTCAGTCCGGCCTGGGCGAACTGCACGCTCTGCACGGCCGAGGCGGCGGTCCATCCCTGGATGAGCCGCACCGCCAGGGACGCGTCGACATTGCTCTGGAAACTCGCCGAACAACGGTTGAAGGAGAGGGCCAGCGCGTGCAGCGTGTGCTCCGCGTCGAGACCGGCGGCCCGCGCCGCGGCAGCGGTGGCTCCCATCAGGCCGGCGACGCCCGTCGGATCCAGCCCGCCGTACTGCTCCTCGGTGAGGTTGAACCGCACACCTGCCTCGAGACCCACGGCCAGCGCGGCCAGGAGTTCGGCCCCGGTGCAGCCGCCGCGCAGCTCCGCGGCGGCGAATGCCGCGGGCACGACCGAGGACCCGAGGTGCAGTCCGGGCACCATGGTGTCGCAGTAGTCCAGCGCACGCGCCATGGAGCCGTTGAGCAGCGCGGCGCTCTGGGCCGTCAGGCGGTCTCCGTGGACGAAGGACCTGGCCTCCGCTCGCCCCCCTTGGGTGACGACCAACTGCCGGAGTTCGGCGATCCCGTCCTGCGCTGCTCCCGCGACCGCGGTACCGCACACGGTCCTCAGGACCTGGTGGGCGACGTCGAGCACGTCCGCGGGAATGTCGGCGGCTTGCGTGTGGGCCACGAAGCGGGCGATCCGCTCCTCGGGATCGAGGGTGGGGTCAGGCGGTGCGATGTGGCTGTTCTCCGTGGTGTTGCCCATGGGTTCCCCTCTCCCTCAGAGGTGCGGAAGCGACTTGGAGGCGGTCCGTCCCACTGAGGCGACGCTGAGCAGGCCGATCAGTGCGACCAGGATGATCCAGCCCGCGGGGCTGGTGTCGTACCCGGTGCCCTGCACGAGGCTCTCGGCGATGAACGGCGCGGTTCCGCCGGCGACGATCGCCCCCAGGTTGTATCCCAGCGCGATGCCGGTGAAGCGGACCTTCGTCGGGAAGAGTTCGGCGACCAGCGCCCAGGTGGGCACCTGCACCCATCCGCTGAAGAACATGAAGACGAAGTAGACGAGGCCGATCGCCAGCAGGCTGCTCGTGTCGGACAGGACGAGGAACGCGGGCCAGGCGATCACCATGAACGCGAGGTAGGCGGTGACCAGGATGGGCTTCCGGTCGAACCTGTCCGAGAGCAGGCCGGGCAACGGGTAGGTCACGGCCGCGAGCGCGATGCCCGCGGCAGCGGTCCAGGACACCGCGGTGGGCGAGACATTGCCCTTCAGCTCCAGGAAGATCCCGAAGTAGGTGAGCCCGATGTAGACGGTTCCGTTCAGGGCGATCGAGAGGCCGAGCACGCGCAGCACCGAGACCGGGTGGTCCCGGATCACCGACACCAGCGGGCGCTTCTCCACGGCCGCTCCGTCGCGACGCTCCTCCAGTTCCTTGAACTTCGGGCTGTCCTCGATGCGCAGCCGCGCCCACATGGCCAGGACGGCGAAGACGGCCGACAGCAGGAACGGGACCCGCCACCCCCAGGACGCCATCTGCTCGGGACTCACCCCGAGGCGGACCGCTCCCACCACGGCCGCGGCCACGGCGAAGCCGAGCGTCGCCCCGATCGCGGTCGAGCTGCCGTACAGGCCACGGCGTCCGGGAGGCGCGAGTTCGGCGACATACGTGGCCGCGCCGCCGATCTCGCCGCCGGCCGCGAATCCCTGCACCAGGCGCACCAGGACGATCGCCACCGTCGCCGCAATACCGATGTCGGTGTGCGTGGGCAGCAGGCCCATCGCGACGCAGGCAGCGGACATGAGCAGGACGGTCGCCACGAGCGAGAAGCGCCGGCCCCGCTTGTCGCCGAGGATGCCGAAGAACCATCCGCCGACCGGCCGCACCACGTAGGACGAGGCGAACAGGGCCAGCGCCGCCAACGTCGCCGTGGCCGGGTCCTGCTGGGGGAAGAACAACGGTGCCAGGGTCAGCGCGAGGAAGCCGTACACGCTGAAGTCGTAGTACTCGATGACGGTGCCGACACCGCCGGCGACGGCGGCTCGCCGCGCCATGCTCGGATCGCCGGCTTCGGTTCTGTGCTGTTCCTCGAGGTTCGAGGTGATGGTCATGGGTTCTCCTCGCCAGTCTGCGCTGACCACTGGATGGTTCGCTTTAATCACCTGACGGTTCTGTGGCGCGTGTCACGGATGGAATCACGGGGAACTCGCCACGTCAATGCATGTTCAATCCATTAGATGGTTTACGTGAACCACCTGATGGACCTATGCTGGCGACATGACATTGCCTTCAGCGGCCGCAGCCGACGGCGGCGTGCGCAGCGTGACTCGTGCCTTCGACCTCCTGAGAGCTTTCGACGGCGAGCACAGGGTCCGCTCACTGCGTGAACTCGTCGAGTTCACCGGTCTGCCCAAGTCGACGGTCGTCCGTCTGCTCAGCACGCTCAGCACCCCGGGGATCATCACCAGCCCCGGCGAATCGACCTACAGCGTCGGTCCCGCGTTCCTGCGGTGGGTCAAGCTGGCCGAGGCGATGTGGGAGGTGGGCGCCGAGGCCCGGCAGGTGATGACGGCCCTGCGCGACGAGTGCGGCGAGACGGTGAACATCTACATCCGCCAGGATCTGCACCGCATCTGCGTGGCCCAGGTCGAGGGCACCACGACCGTACGGAGCGTGGTGCGAGTCGGTGAGCCGTACCCCATGACCGGGGGTGCCGCGGCCCGAGTGCTCCTCGGTGGCTGCCCGGACACCGTGCTGGACGCCCTGTCCGAACAGGACGCACGCGTCGACGCGAAGGACCTGCGCACCGGGGCCGCGAGCACCCGCGAGGCCGGCTTCGCCATCACGCACGGCGATCGCGAACTGGGCGCCTCCGCGGTGGCGGCTCCGATCACGGCCGCCGACGGTCGTCTCCTCGCCGCGCTCTCCATGAGCGGCCCCACCTCACGGTTCACCGCCGACCGAGTCACCCAGTACGTCGACGCCGCAACCGAAGCAGCCCGGCAGATCAGCGCTGTCGGGCTCGGCACCGTGGAGGCCTTCCTGTGACCGCAGACCTGCTCCAGGGCGTTCGAGTCCTGGACATGACCAATGTGCTCGCCGGACCGTTCGCCGGTTATCAACTCGCCCTGCTCGGCGCCGACGTGATCAAGGTGGAGACACCCGGGAGCGGTGACCTGGCACGCCAGCTCGGCGCCGATCCCGAACTGAGCGCTGCCCGGATGGGCGTCTCCTTCCTCGCCCAGAACTCCGGGAAACGGTCCGTGACGGTCAACCTCAAGACCGGCGGCGGCAAGAAGGTGTTCGAACAACTGCTGGCCGATGCCGACGTGCTCCTGGAGAACTTCCGTCCAGGGGTCCTCGAGCGCCTCGGCTTCGGCTGGGAGCGACTGCGGGAACTGAACCCCCGTCTGATCTACTGTGCCGTCTCCGGCTTCGGCGCCACCGGGCCGATGCGCGGCCGCCCGGCGTACGACCAGGTGATCCAGGGCCTCTCCGGCATCATGAGCGTGACCGGTGACACCCGGTCCGCGCCTTTGCGCGTCGGCTACCCGGTCTGCGACAGCTTCGGCGGCCTCGCCGCCGCCATGGCCGTGTGCGCCGCCGTCGTCAGACAGCGGCAGACGGGACAGGGCGCCCGTCTCGACACCTCCATGCTGGACGCGGCCATCACCTCCATGGGCTGGGTGGTCTCCAACCACCTGGTGACCGGCCAGGAACCCGTACCCATGGGCAACGAGAACATGACCTCGGCGCCGTCGGGCAGTTTCGCCACCGCTGACGGCATGCTCAACATCGCGGCCAACAAGCAGGAACAGTTCGAGGCGCTGTGCACGGTCCTCGATCGCGAGGAACTCGTCACCGATCCCCGCTTCGTCACCCGCGAGGACCGCAAGCGCAACCGCGAACTCCTGCGCGACGAGCTCGAGATCTCGCTCAAGGAGAGGACCGCCGCCGAATGGGACGAGGTCCTGCTGGACACGGGGGTCCCGGCCGCTCCGGTGATGTCGGTCCCCGAAACGCTCACCTCGGCACAGGTCGAGCACCGGGAACTGGTCTCCGAGGTGCCGATGCCCGTCGCACCGGCCGGAACCGTCCAGGTCCTGGGACTGCCGACCCATGTCGACGGGCAGGCGGTGAAACCCTCCTCGCCGCCCCCCGCACTCGGCGAGCACACCGGGGAGATCCTGCGCGAGATCGGGTTCACCGCCGACCAGATCGAGGACTTCCGCGAGGAGGGAGCCATATGAGAACCCGAACGGACACCACCGACAGCGCAGGCGCGGGCCGGAACGAGCCCGTGGACCGGACCACGCCGGCACGCGCCGCGGCACTCGACGCCGTGACCACCCGCAAGGTGGCCGACTGGTGGACCACCGAGGTGTCGGACATCGAGCCCGGCGTCATCCGGTTCCGCGGCTACCCGGTCCAGGACCTCATCCGCCGGGCAAGCTTCGTGGAGACCATCTGGACCATGGTCCGCGGCTCGATGCCCTCCCCCGCCCAGGCGGCCCTTCTGGAGAAGGCACTCGTGGCCGCGGTGGACCACGGACCCCAGGCGCCCTCCATCGCGGCGGCCCGCATGGCCGCCACGTGCGGTGTGGGGTTGCACGGCGCGATGTCCACCGGTGTCGGACTGCTCGGGGACGTCCATGGGGGCGCCGGGCAGCAATGCGTCGAACTGCTGCAGCGACTGGTCACCGCGAGCGGAGGCGGCGGGGGCGGTGAGGGCGCTGACGGGGTCTCCTCCCCCGCCGCGGTCTCCCTGCAGGAGGCCGTTGCCGCCGAGGTCGCCGCCCACCGCGAACGCCGCGCCTACATCCCCGGTTTCGGCCACCGGTTCCACCCCCGCGACCCGCGCCGGGACCCGCTCCTGGAGTTCGTCCAGGAAGCCGTCGACGCCGGGGTCGTCGCCGGTCATCACCTCGCCGCGGCCCAGGAGCTGGAGGCCCAGCTGTCGGTCGGGCGGGAACGCCCCGTCCCGATGAACATCGACGGCGCCACCGCCGTGATCTACGCCGAGCTCGGCTTCGCCCCCGAACTCGCCCGTGGACTCTTCATCCTGTCGAGGTCCGTCGGCGTGCTGGCCCACAGCTGGGAGGAGTCCCAGAGCGGCCGCCGTATCAAGGGTCCGATGCCTCCGCCGCTCCTCCCGACCTATGCCGGCCACGCGGAACGTACATGGACCACCGAGACCACCGAGACCACGGACACGCCATGAGCACGCAGTTCACCGCGCCGGACGCGTTCGGGTGCCTCAGGGAGCTGCCGGTCGAGGGCGCACCCGGGGTTCCCCTGCAGTACTACAGTCTGGCCGCCGCCGAGGCCAACGGCGCCGGGCCCCTCAGTGACCTGCCCTGGTCGCTGAGGACGCTGGTGGAGGGCATCCTGCGCCACCAGGGACATCCGCAGGTGTGCCCCGAGCATGTACACGCGATCACTCGACGGGACGAAACCGCGGCGGTCCCGTTCTTCCCCGGCCGGGTCCTCCTGCAGGACGCGTCCGGCATTCCGGTCCTGGCCGACCTGATCACCCTGCTCGAGCGGGCCGCCGCCGACGGCCTGGACGGCTCGGCGCTCGAGCCGGTGCTGCCGCTCGACCTGGTCGTCGACCACGCCCTGGAGGTGGACGAGTACGCGAGCGGGGCCGCGGCGCCACGCAACATCGACCTGGAGTACGCGCGGCACCACGATCGCTACCGATTCCTGCGGTGGGCCCAGGAACGGCTTCCCGGACTCCGGGTCGTGCCTCCCGGCGTGGGCATCTGCCACCAGCTGAACCTCGAGGTCCTCGCCCCGGTGGTGACCACCGAGGAGTCCGACGGCACGCGGATCGCCGCGCTCGACGCACTGGTCGGAACCGACTCGCACACCACGATGATCAATGCCCTGGGCGTCACCGGCTGGGGGGTGGGAGGGATCGAGGCCACCGCCGCCGCGCTCGGTCAGGCCATCATGATCCGTGTGCCGCACGT
The DNA here is from genome assembly GCF_040655635.1 of Streptomyces sp. NPDC050388. Taxonomy (NCBI): domain Bacteria; kingdom Bacillati; phylum Actinomycetota; class Actinomycetes; order Kitasatosporales; family Streptomycetaceae; genus Streptomyces; species Streptomyces sp. NPDC050388. The sequence goes on along the minus strand of NZ_JBFAKH010000004.1, from coordinate 100,876 downwards.
CGTCGGTGTGGAGCTCACCGGACGGCTCGCCCCGGGTGTCTTCGCCTCCGACCTGGCCCTGACCCTGGCCGAACGACTGCGTGAGCTGAACGTCGTGGGGTCCATCGTGGAATTCCACGGTCCCGGCCTCACCTCGCTGTCGGTGCCCGATCGCGCGACGGTCGCCAACATGGCTCCGGAGTACGGCGCGACCATGGCGTGGTTCCCGGCCGACCGCCGCACCATCGCCTACCTGGCGACCACCGGTCGTTCGCCCGAACAGGTCCACCTGACCGAGCAGTACTTGAAGGCACAGGGCCTGCTGCACAGTCCGGCCGTCCCGGTCCCGCGCTACGACACCGAGCTGACCGTCGCACTGGACTCGATCTCGACCACCCTCGCAGGCCCCGCGCGGCCCCACGAAGCGCTCAGCCCGGCCGAGGTCCCCGCATCCCGTGGCGCCGGCCGGCCCCAGGACGGCGACGTGGCCATCGCGGCGATCACCAGCTGCACCAACACCTCGAACCCGCGCTCCCTGCTCGCCGCAGGCCTCCTGGCGCGCAACGCGGTCGAAGCGGGTCTCCGGTCGGCGGCCTGGACGAAGACCTCACTGACACCGGGCTCCAGGTCGGCGGCGGACCTCCTGACCTCGGCCGGTCTGCAGAAGTACCTCGACGAACTCGGCTTCCACGTCGCGGGATTCGGGTGCGGCACCTGCATGGGCAACTCCGGTCCCCTGAGCCCGGCACTCGATGCGACGGCGCGGGCCGAGGACACCGCCCTGGCCGCGGTCCTCTCCGGGAACCGCAACTTCACCGGCCGCATCCACCCCGAGGTCGCGCACGCCTACCTCGCCTCGCCGGCCATGGTCGTGGCCTACGCGTTGGCGGGCAACGTCCGGACGAACCTGGAGGTCGACCCCCTCGGTCATGCCGCCGACGGCTCACCGATCGTCCTCGCCGACCTCTGGCCGGACGAGAGTGAGATCGACGAGCTGCTGTCCGCCCATGAGGCCGCTTCGCTGGGACGCGGAGCCCTCCGGCCCCTGACCACCGAGCGATGGCTGGCGCTCGACCGTCCACGGGACGACACCTACCCCTGGGACGGCGAAGCCGGCAGCATCCGACGGCCCCCGTTCACCGACGCGGACCTGACCGGACCGGCGGTCGGCGGAGAGTTGCTGGGCGCCCGTCCGTTGCTGGTGCTCGGTGACGCGGTGACCACCGACCACATCTCGCCGGTCGCACGGATCCTGCCCGACTCCGCCGCGGGCCGATGGCTGATCGAGCGAGGAGTCGACGAACGGGCTCTGGGCACCTTCAGCTCCCGCCGCCTCAACCACGACGTCATGATCAGGGGCGGCTTCGCGAACCCGCGCCTGTCCAACCACCTGGCCCCCGACCGGGAAGGCGGCTGGACCCGTACCGCGCCCGACGAGCCCCCGGTGCCCGTCCACATCGCGGCCGAGCACCACCGCTCGCGGGACACCCCGCTCGTCGTCGTGGCGGGCGACCTGTACGGAGCGGGCTCCGCACGCGACTGGGCGGCCAAGGTCACTCGGCTCCTCGGCGTACGCGCCGTGCTGGCACGGAGCTTCGAACGCATCCACCGCACCAACCTGGTCGCCCTCGGCATCCTGCCGGTCCAGTGGGACGGCCCGTCCCCCGACCTGTTCGACGGCACCGAGGAGATCGACCTCCTCGGCATCGACGACCTCGCCTCCTCGACGAACGCCACCGTCCGGGTCCGCCGCGGCGACCACGTGCTGTGGGACGGCGTCGCCACCTGTCGCATCGACACCCCGTTGGAACTGGACTGGCTCCGCGCCGGCGGACTGTTCGGACACCTGCTGTCCACCCGGACGGACAGCCAGGGCGTCTCCGGGTAAGCGACCCGCGCACGCGGGGCCCACCCCTTCCGGTGGGCCCCTTTCCCCGCCCCACGTTGCCATCCGCCATACACCCTCCCGTCGGCCGGAACAGCGGTTTCGCCCCTCTTCGCTCGCAGTCGTGAACATCCTCGAACGGGCTGGCATATTCACTTCGCCCCGCTCTACGTTCCGCAGCGGAGGTGGTTCACATGAACGAACCCAGCAAACGACCGAAGCACGTCGAGCGGCATGAGGCGATCGACGTCAGCGACTTCGTGTACGCGGCGACCGGCGCCCGGGTGCGGAGGCTGACGATGCCGGACGGAAGCCACTGGTTCCCGGCGGTGGACGTCTGCAAGGAACTCGGCCACACCAACTCTCGGAAGGCCCTCGCAGACCATGTTCCCGACGAGCACCGAGAAATGCTCGAGACCGTAACTGGAGGTTACGGTCTCAGCATTCCCGCAGGTAGAGGGTGGCGTCGAGACTTGCACGTCATCTCTCTCCAAGGTCTCATTCTCCTCGTCAACGCCTGCACCAAACCGGCTTGTGCCCCCTTCAAGCAATGGGTCGCCGAAGTCATCGAGACCGTGCAGCGCGAGGGCTCCTACTCTCTCGACGAGGCCGAGGTGCAGTCACCCGAGCCGGGGGCTCCCCTCGCCTACGCCATGCCGGAACAGGTCGCCGAGGCCATCGTCCGGCTGGAAGCGCACAACCTTCAGCTGGATGAGGAGCTGGCCGACGGGCAGCGCGAATCGATCGCTTTGCACAAGGAGACGCTGGCCCTGCAGAGGGAGATGCTGGCCGCACAGCAGGGCACGCTCGCCGTGCAGCAGTCGACCCTCGCCGTGCAGCAGGCCATGGTCCGGGCGATGGAACGCATCGCGGACCGGTTCGACGCCCTCGTCCTCGAACGCCGGCCGCTCAAGGCCCACCCCACTGCGCCGCCCACCACCGAAACGGTCCTGGCCGACTGGCGGCAGCGGCTGTCCGTGACGGAGGACGTGTGGGCGGTGGCCGTGGTGATCGCTCCCGTTCTCGTCGAGAGGGGCGAGCTCCGTGAGCCGCTCGAATCGATCGCGGCCCGCACGGGTCTGCCGGTGCGTCGTGTGAACGAGTGCCTGCGCATGCTGCGCAAGCACGCCTGCATCCGGTCACAGGGTGGCGCGGAGGACGGGACACCCGTGTATGTGCTCCACCAGGTCTGAGCCCTGATCGGGCGTCAGACGCCCTGGGACAGGGCGAAGGGGGCGGTCGCAAAAAGTAGTTGCGACCGCCCCCTTCAGGTCCCTGACGCTACCCGATCGGCTCCCGTCACGCCCAGCTGATCAACCGTTTCGGCTGTTCCAGGATCGCGGCCACGTCGGCCAGGACCTTGGAGCCGAGTTCGCCGTCGACCAGGCGGTGGTCGAAGCTCAGGGCCAGGGTGGTGACCTGACGGGGCTTCACCTTGCCCTTGTGGACCCACGGCTGGAGCTTGATCGCGCCGACGGCGAGGATCGCCGACTCGCCGGGGTTGAGGATCGGCGTGCCCGTGTCGACACCGAAGACACCGACGTTGGTGATCGTCACGGTGCCGTTCTGCATCGCGGACGGGGAGGTCCTGCCCTCCCGCGCCGTGGACACCAGCTCGCCCAGGGACTCGGCGAGCTGGGGCAGCGTCTTGGCGTGGGCGTCCTTGATGTTCGGGACGATCAGGCCGCGCGGGGTGGCCGCCGCGATGCCCAGGTTGACGTAGTGCTTGACCACGATCTCCTGGGCCGCCTCGTCCCACGAGGCGTTGACCTCGGGGTTGCGCCTGATCGCGACCAGCAGGGCCTTGGCGATCAGCAGCAGGGGGCTCACCCGCAGGCCGGTGAACTCCTTGTCCTGCTTGAGCTCCTCGACCAGCTTCATCGTGCGTGTCACGTCGACCGTCACGAACTCCGTGACGTGCGGCGCCGTGAACGCCGAGCCGACCATCGCGGCCGCCGTCGCCTTGCGGACGCCCTTGACCGGGACGCGGGTCTCGCGCGCCGTGTCGTACGACACCGGGGCCGGAGTCGGGGCCGGGGCAGCCGGGACGGCAACCGGGGCCTCGGGGGCCGGGGTCGCGGCCACCGCCGCGTGGACGTCCTCGCGGGTGATGATGCCGTCCGGACCGGTCGGGGTGACCGTCGCCAGGTCGACGCCGAGGTCCTTCGCCAGCTTGCGCACCGGCGGCTTGGCCAGCGGGCGCAGCCGTCCGTCGGCGACCGGCTGCCCGACGGGGGGCGCCGGGGCGGGTGCCGGGGCCGGGGTGTGGCCGTTCAGCTCCGCCTGGACCACCGTGGCCGCCGCCTGCCGGGCGAAGACCTCGGGCGCCGCCTTGCGGGGGCGGCGGCGTGTGGCGGACGTCGCCACGCCGTAGCCGACCAGCACGGGCTGGCGGCCCGAGCCCGTCGCCGGCTCCGCTTCCGGCTTCGCCGGCTGCTCGGCCGGTGCGGCAGCGGGCTCGGCGACCGGGGCGGGCGCCTCCGCCGCCGGGGCCGCGCCGCCCGAGACGTCCACCGCGATGATGGACGTGCCCACGTCCACCGTGGTGCCCTCGGGGAAGTGCAGCTCGCGGACCACGCCGTTGTAGGGGATGGGGAGTTCGACGGCCGCCTTCGCCGTCTCGACCTCGCACACCACCTGGCCGTCGGTGACCGTGTCACCGGGCTGGACGTACCACTTGAGGATCTCGGCCTCGGTGAGGCCCTCGCCCACGTCCGGCATCTTGAACTCGCGTACGGACGCGTTCGTCATCGTCGTCACGACCCTCTCCCTCAGTACGCCAGCGAGCGGTCGACGGCGTCCAGCACCCGGTCCAGGTCCGGGAGGTAGGACTCCTCCAGGCGGGCCGGCGGGTACGGGGCGTGGTAGCCGCCCACCCGCAGGACCGGGGCCTCCAGGTGGTAGAAGCAGCGCTCCGTGATCCGCGCGGCGATCTCCGCGCCCGAACCGAAGAACACCGGTGCCTCGTGGACGACGACCAGGCGGCGGGTCTTCTCCACCGACGCCTGGATCGAGTCGAAGTCGAGCGGGGAGACCGAGCGCAGGTCCAGCACCTCCAGGGAGCGGCCCTCCTCGGCGGCGGCGTCCGCGACCTCCCGGCAGAGCTTCACCATCGGCCCGTAGGCCGCCAGCGTCAGGTCGGTGCCCTCACGGACCACGCGCGCGGTGTGCAGCGGTCCGGGGATCGCCTCGGTGTTGACCTCGGCCTTGTCCCAGTAGCGCCGCTTGGGCTCGAAGAAGATCACCGGGTCGTCGCTCTGGATGGCCTGCTGCATCATCCAGTACGCGTCCGACGCGTCGGACGGGGAGACCACTTTCAGGCCCGCCACATGGGCGAACAGCGCCTCGGGGGACTCGGAGTGGTGCTCGACCGCGCCGATGCCGCCGCCGTAGGGGATGCGCACGACGACCGGGAGCTTCACCTTGCCCAGCGAACGGGCGTGCATCTTCGCCAGCTGCGTGACGATCTGGTCGTACGCCGGGAAGACGAAACCGTCGAACTGGATCTCGACCACCGGACGGTAGCCGCGCAGGGCGAGGCCGATCGCCGTGCCGACGATGCCCGACTCGGCGAGCGGGGTGTCGATGACGCGGCTCTCGCCGAAGTCCTTCTGCAGCCCGTCCGTCACCCGGAACACGCCGCCGAGCTTGCCGACGTCCTCGCCCATGACGAGGACCTTGGGGTCGGTGTCCAGGGCACGGCGCAGCGACTCGTTGATCGCCTTGGCCAGGGCCATGTTCTTGGATGTCACGGTCTCCGCCATGTCACTTGCCCCCGTCCGCGTCGTCGAACGACGCCTGGTAGGCGGCGAACTGCGCCCGCTCCTCGTCGACGAGGGCGTGTCCGTCCGCATACGCGTTCTCGAAGATGGCGAAGTGGTCCGGGTCCGGCATGGCGCGGACCACTTCGCGCACTCGTTTGCCCAACGTCTCGCTCTCGCTCTCCAGTTCCGCGAAGAATCCCTCGTCCGCGTGGTGTGCGGACTCCAGGTAGCGGCGAAGGCGCAGGATCGGGTCCTTGGCCTCCCAGGCGGCCCGCTCGTCGTCGTGACGGTAGCGGGTGGGGTCGTCGGAGGTGGTGTGGGCACCCATGCGGTAGGTGAACGCCTCGATCAGCGTCGGCCCCTCACCGCCGCGGGCCCGCTCCAGGGCCCACCGGGTGACGGCGAGGCTCGCCAGCACGTCGTTGCCGTCCACCCGCACGCCCGGGAAGCCGAAGCCCTGCGCGCGCTGGTACAGCGGGACGCGGGACTGCTTCTCGGTCGGCTCGGAGATCGCCCACTGGTTGTTCTGGCAGAAGAACACCACCGGGGCGTTGTAGACCGCGGAGAAGGTGAACGCCTCGGCCACGTCGCCCTGGCTGGAGGCGCCGTCGCCGAAGTAGGCGATCACCGCGCTGTCCGCGCCGTCCTTGGCGACGCCCATCGCGTAGCCCGTGGCGTGCAGTGCCTGGGAGCCGATGACGATCGTGTACAGGTGGAAGTTGTTGCCGTTCGGGTCCCAGCCGCCGTTGTTGACGCCGCGGAACATGCCGAGCAGGTTGGTCGGGTCCACCCCGCGGCACCAGGCGACGCCGTGTTCGCGGTAGGTGGGGAAGACGTAGTCGTCGTCGCGCAGCGCCCGGCCGGAGCCGATCTGCGCCGCCTCCTGGCCCAGCAGCGAGGCCCACAGGCCCAGCTCGCCCTGGCGCTGCAGCGAGGTCGCCTCGGCGTCGAAGCGGCGGGTGAGCACCATGTCGCGGTACAGGCCGCGGAGGTCCTCGGCGGTGATGCCCTCGACGTACTGGTCGAACTCGGCGTTCTTGACGCGCTCGCCCTCGGGCGTCAGCAGTTGCACGAGGTGGGGCTCGGCACTCTTCACCGCGCCGCCGGCCTTCTTCGCGGCGGTGGCCTTCTTGGCCGTGGCGGGCTTCTTGGCCGCGGTGGTCTTCTTGGCAGTGGTGCTGGTGGTGCGTTTGGTGCCGGTGGCGCCGGCGTTGCTTCCGGCGCTGCGTCGCGGTGCGTGCGCGGCAGTGCTCTCCACGGTCACGTGTGCTCCTCCGTCGGTCCGACCCCCGGGGTTGCCGGTAGGTCTGGGGTCCTCCTCCAGTTCGTCAAGGCCTGGGGGAGGCTCACCTCTTCTCGACCACGGGCACGGGGTGGGTGCCGCTCGGCCGGGAACAGGCGTGACAGGTGCCCCGGCGAGCGACCTGCAACAAGCACGTTACCCAGTGCGCCACATTTCTGTGAAACCCTTCCTGACCTGGGATTTTGCTTGGATTTCCAAGTAAATCGGAAAGGCCGGGAAGGCGCGCTGGTCACAGCCTTGCAGGAGGCCGGAGCAACGGCACGTTATCCCGGGGACCCCGGGCTCGGGAAGGGTTGAGTGTCGCGCCCCGCGCCAGAGTGAGCATGTAATGCGACTAACAGGTACCGAGTGAGACAATTCCCAGCTCACAGGGGTGCGCGAGGCTCGGCCATCCGGCGGGGTGTCGCGCTCACGTGGACCGCTCCCCGCGCCTCACGCGCCCCCCACTGGGCGCAGCGGCACGCCGACCGGCGTCCGCCGCGCGGGACACGCGGGGTGGGTGCGGCGGTGTCCACCCGTTCGGCCGCTCGGCCGGGGCGGGGCGGGGCGCGCCCCACTGCGGTGCGCCGTGGGGTGGGGCCTCCTCGACGGCTCCCGGAGGCACTCACGGGGCGGGGCGGGCGCGGGCCCGCCCTCGGTCAGCCGCCGGTCACGGCGCCGACGTCTCCGCCACCCTCCGTACCGCCGTTGACCGGGCCGCCGTCCGCGCCGCCCGTCTCCGGGTCCGGGTCCGTCTGGGTCGGCGGCTGCTCGTTCGTCGGGTCGTCCGTCGGCGTGGTCGGGACGTCCGTCGGGTCGTTCGTCGGGTCCTCGGGCTGCGACTGGTCGTCCGACGGCGTCGGGGACTGGGGGTACGACGGGTTCCAGTTGTTGTTGCCGCCGGACCCGTTGCCGTAGCCGTTGCCGGTGCCGGTGTCCGTGTTGCCCGGCGCCTGCGGCTCCTCGGTGGCGTCGTCGCTCGGCGACTCGCTGGGCTTCTTCTCCTTCTCCTCGCTGGACTGCGAGGAGCTCGGGGACTTGGTCGGCAGGTCGGATTCCTTGTCCGCGCCGTCGTTGTTCAGCGCCAATGCGACACCCGCCGTGATGGCGATCACCGCGAGCACCGCGAGGATCCACAGCTTGCCGCGGCCGCTGCCCCGGTTGCCGCCGCCCTCGAAGCCGCCGTCGTCCCCACCGCCGTACCGGTTGGGCAGGATCGGCTGCGGAATGGCCGCGGTGCCGGTGGCGTCCGGGTGCGGCATCGCCGTCGTACCGGCGAAACCGGCCGACGGGGTGTGCCGGCCGTCGTGCATGTCCACCACGCCGGTGTTCCAGGTGCCGGTGTGGCCGCCCTGGTCGTAGAGCATCTGCAGCCCGTACTGGACCAGCCCGCGCATCTCCTCGGCCGTCTGGAAACGGTCGTCCGGCTCCTTGGCGAGTGAGCGCATGACGAGCCCGTCCAGCTCCGGCGGGCTGGCGTCCGAGACCTCCGACGGGGGCGTGGGGATGTCCTGAACGTGCTGGTAGACCACGGACAGCGGTGTCTCACCGGTGAACGGGGGCCGCAGCGCCAGGAGTTCGTACAGCATGCAGCCGGTCGCGTACAGGTCGGACCGGCGGTCGACGGGCTTGCCGAGCGCCTGCTCGGGCGAGAGGTACTGCGGGGTGCCCATGACCATGCCGGTCTGCGTCATCGTCGTGGACGCGCCGTGCATCGCGCGGGCGATGCCGAAGTCCATCACCTTCACGGCGCCATTGTTGGTGATGATGACGTTGGCGGGCTTGATGTCGCGGTGCACGATGCCGTGCTGGTGCGAGTAGGCCAGCGCCTCCAGCACGCCGGAGACGATGATCAGCGCCTGTTCGGGGCCGGGCGCCTCGGCGTTGAGCAGGAGATCGCGGATCGTGCGGCCCTCGACGATCTCCATGACGATGTACGGCACGGCCTGGCCGCCCACCGTGTCCTCACCGGAGTCGTACACGGCGACGATCGCATGGTGGTTGAGACCCGCCACCGACTGCGCCTCGCGCGTGAAACGTGCTTTGGCGATCGGGTCCTCGGCGAGATCAGCACGCATCAGTTTGACCGCGACCGTACGCCCGAGACGCACGTCCTCGGCGGCGAACACCTCGGCCATGCCGCCCCGGCCGAGTCGGTGCGTCAGCCGGTAACGGCCGTCGCCGATGAGCCCGCCGTTACCCCAGTTGTCCGGCGCGTCCGACATTCCGCCGCCAGTCGCCTCGGGGTCGGACGGGCCCTGAGCGCGCTGCTGCTGTGCCATCGGTCCTCGCCGTCGTTTCTGCCCGCGGTGCGCGCGGTGTTGTCACGGTCTCCGTCGGCCACGCTACAGCCTCTGCGGGGGCCTCCGGTCCGAGACGGGTTGCCAGGACCAGCACGAGACGGACCGGCCATGAAACCCGTTCTCCGTATCGTCATGCAAATTCTGTGTACCTCTGTGTACCAGGCAGTGCTTCGGTCGCACGTCCTCGGTAACGCTTCCGCGACGCTTCTTTTCCGTACCGTCACGGAACGGGCCCCGTGCTTGACGTGCCGGGGGCCTGCGGCAGACTTGGCCGGGAATAGCGCATTCGATCTACTCAGACCTACGAGGCATCGGTCGCCGACGGCAGCGCCGGAGAGGCTACGGGGGACGCGGAACATGAGCCAGGACGGCGCACAGGGCCGGAACGCGGGGCGGGCGCTCGCCGGTGGCCGCTACCAGCTGCGGGACCTGCTCGGCCAGGGCGGCATGGCCTCGGTCCACCTCGCGTACGACAGCGTGCTCGACCGTCAGGTCGCCATCAAGACCTTGCACACGGAACTCGGCCGGGAGCAGGCCTTCCGCGAGCGCTTCCGCCGCGAGGCCCAGGCCGTGGCGAAGCTCACGCACACCAACATCGTCTCGGTCTTCGACACCGGCGAGGACGATGTGGACGGCATGACGACGCCGTACATCGTCATGGAGTACGTCGAGGGCCGTCCGCTCGGCTCCGTGCTCGACGAGGACGTACGGCAGCAGGGCGCGATGCCCGCCGACAAGGCGTTGAAGATCACCGCCGACGTGCTGGCCGCCCTGGAGATCAGCCACGAGAAGGGCCTGGTCCACCGGGACATCAAGCCGGGCAACGTGATGATGACCAAGCGCGGCGTGGTCAAGGTGATGGACTTCGGCATCGCCCGCGCCATGCAGTCCGGCGTGACGTCGATGACGCAGACCGGCATGGTCGTCGGCACCCCGCAGTACCTCTCGCCCGAGCAGGCGCTCGGCCGGGGCGTCGACGCGCGCTCCGACCTGTACTCGGTCGGCATCATGCTCTTCCAACTGGTCACCGGGCGGCTCCCGTTCGACGCGGACTCGCCGCTGGCCATCGCGTACGCGCACGTGCAGGAGGAGCCACCGCTCGCCTCCTCGGTCAACCGCTCGCTGCCCCCGGCCGTCGACGCGCTGATCACCCGCGCGCTGAAGAAGAATCCGAACGAGCGTTTCCCCAGCGCCGAGGCCATGCGCGGCGAGTGCCTGCGGGTGAGCCAGTCCTTCCAGGCGGCCCCGCCGAGCATCGTCCCCGGCACCCACGGGCAGAGCGGCTCGGGCGTCGGCTCCGCGGTGTTCCCGCCGGTCGACCAGTCGTCGGGGCCAGGGGCCCAGGGCAGCGTCCGGACGCCGTACCAGCCGGCCCCGCACCCGAACCCGTACGGCACTCCGGCCCCCGCGCCGTCCGTGGGCTACGGCTATCCGCAGCAGGGCGGCTACCAGACGCCCCACCCGTCGCCGTACGCCCCGCAGCAGGGCGGGCCGTCGACCCCGCCGCCGTACAACCTGACGCCGCAGAACCCGGCTCCGGACGGTTCGGGCCGCGGCAGGAACAACAAGCCGGTGATCATCGGTTCGATCGTCGTGTCCGTGCTCGCCGTCGGCGGCCTGGTCGCGGCCCTGCTGTCCAACGGCGGGGGGAACGGCAACGACCAGGGCGACGGGGGCAGCACCGCGTCGGCGTCCGCGTCCGCCGGCAAGGCGGCCGACCACCGGGGGCCCGATCCGTCCAGGACGATCGACCCGGACGAGTGCACGGAGCCGAAGGAGTCGTACAACGACCCCGACAAGATCGAGATCCCGAACCTGAAGTTCAAGTACATCAGGTCGGTCAAGCAGTGCTTCCAGGAGGCCGGCTGGGACCTGGACGTGCGCAACGTCGACGAGAACACCTACGGCGAGGGAACGGTCATGAACCAGTTCCCCGCCGCCGGCACGGCCGTCGACCCCGAGGACATGCCCAAGATCCAGCTCTACGTCTCCACGGGCAACCCGCCGTCCGCCTGACCGGGTACTCCCGGGTGCGGCTCAGGTGAAAGGGGCCCGGCTTTCGGGCCGGACCCCTTTGTGTTCATGGGCTGTGTTCAGGTATCGCGGGGTGCATGGACCGCGCGGGTCCATGTGCCGCGCCGGGGCGACTACAGGTACGGGCCGCCCGCGCGGCCGCCCATCGGGGGTTCCTCCTGGCCGCTGTCCCCCATGCCCGGCGGGAGGGCGCGGCGCATCTGCTCCAGCTGGGCACGCGCGGCCATCTGCTGGGCGAAGAGCGTGGTCTGAATGCCGTGGAAGAGGCCCTCCAGCCAGCCCACCAGCTGGGCCTGCGCGATCCGCAGTTCGGCGTCGCTCGGGGTCGCCTCGTCCGTGAAGGGCAGGGAGAGCCGCTCCAACTCCTCGACCAGCTGCGGCGCGAGCCCGTCCTCCAGCTCCTTCACCGAGCTGGCGTGGATCTCCTTGAGCCGCGCCCGGCTGGCCTCGTCCAGAGGAGCCGCGCGCACCTCCTCCAGCAGCTGCTTGATCATGCTGCCGATCCGCATGACCTTCGCGGGCTGCTCCACCTGCTCCGTCACCGGAACCTCGCGGGAGTCCTCGTCCCCGGTGCCGCCACCGAGCGCCATGCCGTCCTGGCCGACGACCAGTACCTGCGGATTGTCCGGCAACCGTTCGTTCCTCGGCATCTCCATACGGCCATTCTCTCGCACGCCCGCCGCACTCTTCCGGGCCCCCCTGACGGAGGTATCCGTAATGCCGGGTGTGCGGAGGAATGGGAACCTGTGGGAGTCCATCCGGCCCATCTAGCCGACGGTGTGAACGAGCACCGGACCGGCGCGGGAGGTCACGGTCGTGACTCCATGGCTGCGTGTAGTGGGGGCGGGAATCGCCCTGCGAGCGGGCGTCGTGCTCGGGGTGGCAGTGGGGGCGGGGGCGATGATGCCGTACGGCCCTGCCCCGGCGCCTTTCGGTACGACTGCGGCTTTCGGGGCCGAGAGGGCGGGCACCGGACGCCAGGAGGCGCCGGACGAGCGCACGGACGTGCCGTCCCGCGAGCCCTTGTCCTCTCCTTTCCGCGCACCCCTCTCACCGCTCTCATCCCTCTCATCCCTCTCGTCCTTCTCTCCCCTCTTGCCCTCCTCACCCCTCTCACCGCTCTCACCCCTCTCGCCCCTCTCGCCCTTCTCGTCTGCGGGTTCGCCGTCGTTGGCGCCCTCCGCCGGGCCCTCCAGGGCCGGGAGCCGGCCGGGGGAAGGGCGGAAGCCGCCGGGGCGGGAAGTGGCCGAGGTGGCGGAGCGGAGCGAGGAGACGGAGAAGACCGGCACTCACAGGGAACCCGGGGAGCCCGGGACACCTGAAGAATCCGGGAAACCCGGGGAGGCGGATCCGCGTGGCGGACGTGACGGCGGAAGCGAGGCCGAGCGCGGCGGTGTGAACGCGGTGCCGAAGTCCTCCGGCCGCGGGGACGGCGCGCACGCCGGGCAGCCGAAGGAGGCAGGCGTCGGCGTTCTGCCCGAAGCGTCGGACACCGCAGCCGGTACGCGCGTGCCCGAGGAAGGCCGCGCCGACGGCACCCGCCGGGCGCCGGAGTCGGGGGAGGCCGTCCCGGTGCCCTCCGGGGCGCCGCGGAGTCCCGCGTCGAACACCTCCACCGGCGCCGAGCCCAAGGTGCGCATCCTGCCGCTGGGGAGCGGGCTGGTCCTCATGGGGCTCGGGCTGGGGCTGGCGTTCGTGGGCCTGAGGCTCCGACGGAGCTGAACCCCGGACCCACGAACCCGGTGGTCCGGCGGTCCTACGGCGCGACCAGCAGCACCTTGCCGACGTGGCCGCTCTCCTCCACTACACGGTGGGCGTCGGCCGCCTCCGACATCGGGAGCTCGCGGTCGACGACGGGACGGACGTGGCCGTCGGCGATCAGGGGCCACACGTGTTCCCGGACGGCCGCGACGATCGCCGCCTTCTCCTCCAGTGGCCGGGCACGCAGTGACGTCGCGCTGATCGCGGCGCGCTTGCCGAGGAGGGCGCGCATGTTCAGCTCCCCCTTGGCCCCGCCCTGGAGGCCGATGATCGCGAGCCGGCCGTTGACCGCGAGGGCCTGGACGTTACGGTCCAGGTACTTGGCGCCCATGATGTCGAGGATGACGTCCGCGCCCGCGCCGTCGGTCGCCTCCTTCAGCTCGGTGACGAAGTCCTGTTCGCGGTAGTTGATCAGGATGTCGGCACCCAGTTCGGCGCAGTGGTCCAGCTTCTCCCTGGTTCCGGCGGTGACGGCGACCTTGGCACCGACGGCCTTGGCGAGCTGGATGGCCATGGTGCCGATGCCGCTGGACCCACCGTGCACGAGCAGGGTCTCGCCGGGGCGGAGGTGGGCCACCATGAAGACGTTCGACCAGACCGTGCAGACGACCTCCGGGAGCGCCGCCGCCTGCTTGACGTCGAGCCCCTTGGGGACGGGGAGCAGTTGTCCGACCGGGACGGCGACCTGCTGGGCATAGCCGCCGCCGGCGAGCAGCGCGCAGACCTCGTCACCGACCGCCCACCCGGTCACACCGGGTCCGAGTGCGGTGATCCGTCCGGAGCACTCCAGGCCGGGGTAGGGGGAGGCGCCGGGCGGGGGGTCGTAGAAGCCCTGCCGCTGCATGATGTCGGCGCGGTTGACGGCGCCGGCCACCACCTCGACAAGCACCTCGCCCGGTCCGGGGACGGGATCGGGGACCTGCTCCCACACCAGCGCCTCGGGCCCACCGGGTTCGGGAATCGTGATCGCATACATGAGGGCGACGCTACTCCCTGACCCGCTTCACCCGTGCCGCCCGCGCGCACCATCCGCCGGTCGGTTCGGGTCAACGGGTGGAGACGGGTCCGCCGTTGGACCGGTTCTCGGGAAAACCATGTGCGAGAGCGATGAATTCGCGCGACGGTGATGGTCTCTCCATGCGTAGCCCAAGCATGCGGAAGGACCCCCAGCATGAGCACGCAGACGTCCGGCCCGGCGATCGAGACCGCCGGCCTGGTCAAGACCTTCGGTGAGACACGGGCCGTGGACGGGGTCGACCTCGCCGTGCCGGCCGGCACGGTGTACGGCGTCCTCGGACCGAACGGCGCCGGCAAGACCACCACCGTGAAAATGCTCGCCACCCTCCTACGACCGGACGGCGGGGAGGCGCATGTCTTCGGTCACGACGTCGTGCGCGAGGCCGACACGGTGCGCGGCCTGGTGAGCCTCACCGGGCAGTACGCGTCCGTGGACGAGGACCTCACCGGCGCGGAGAACCTGATCCTGCTGGCCCGGCTCCTCGGCCACCGCAAACCGGCCGCCCGCACCCGTGCCGCCCAGCTCCTGGAGGCCTTCGGCCTGACGGAGGCGGCGGCCAAGCAGGTCAAGCACTACTCGGGGGGCATGCGGCGGCGTATCGACATCGCCGCGTCCATCCTCAACACCCCCGACCTGCTGTTCCTCGACGAACCGACGACCGGTCTGGACCCGCGCAGCCGCAACCAGGTGTGGGACATCGTGCGCGCGGTGGTCGCCCAGGGCACCACCGTGCTGCTGACCACGCAGTACCTGGACGAGGCCGACCAGCTGGCGTCCCGGATCGCCGTCATCGACCGCGGGAAGGTGATCGCCGAGGGCACCAAGGGCGAGCTGAAGGCGTCCGTCGGGGCCGGTTCCGTACATCTGCGGCTGCGCGATCCGGACCACCGGCCCCGCGCGGCGGACCTGCTGCGCCGGGCACTCGAGGCACAGGTGCAGCTCGAACCCGACCCGGTGACGCTCACCGCCCGCCTGGGTGCGGCCGCGCACCACGACACCGCCGCCGAACAGGCCGCCCGCGCGCTGGGCGAACTGGCCGCGGCCGGCATCACCGTCGACAACTTCTCGCTCGGCCAGCCCAGCCTGGACGAGGTGTTCCTCGCCCTCACCGGCCATGACACACACGCATCCGGATCGGGCTCGGGACAGGGGCCGGGCTCGGGCTCAAGCTCCGGTGGCGACCACTCCCACACCCCGAAGGACGAGGTGGCGGCATGAGTACCGCGACGACGACCACCGAAAGCGCCGAGAGCGCCGAACTCGCCCCGGTCCGCACCGACTCCCTGGCCGAGCTGCTGGTCGCCGAGGAGCGCCCGCCGCGGCCCAGCGCGTGGTCGGCCTCCCTGACCTTCGGCTGGCGCGCGATCCTCAAGATCAAGCATGTGCCGGAGCAGCTGTTCGACGTCACCGCGTTCCCGATCATGATGGTGCTGATGTACACGTACCTCTTCGGCGGGGCGCTGGCCGGCTCGCCGAAGGAGTACATCCAGTTCCTGCTGCCCGGCATCCTGGTGATGTCGGTCGTGATGATCACGATGTACACCGGTGTCTCGGTCAACACGGACATCGAGAAGGGCGTGTTCGACCGGTTCCGCACCCTGCCGATCTGGCGTCCGTCGACGATGGTCGGCTATCTGCTCGGCGACGCCCTGCGCTACACCATCGCGTCGGTCGTGATGCTCACCGTGGGCGTGATCCTCGGCTACCGCCCGGACGGCGGGGTGGCCGGCGTGCTCGCGGGGATCGCACTGCTGGTGGCCTTCGCGTTCGCGTTCTCGTGGATCTGGACGATGTTCGGGCTGATGCTGCGCACCGAGAAGTCGGTCATGGGCGTCAGCATGATGGTGATCTTCCCGCTCACCTTCCTGTCCAACGTCTTCGTCGACCCGCGCACCATGCCGGGCTGGCTCCAGGCGTTCGTCAACAACAGTCCCGTCACGCACCTGGCGTCCGCGGTGCGCGGGCTGATGGCGGGCGACTGGCCGGCCGCCGGGATCGCCTGGTCACTGGGCTGGTCCGCCCTGTTCGTCCTGGTCTTCGGACCGATCACGATGCGGCTCTACAACCGCAAGTGACGCGGGCTCCGCGGCCGGTGCGGGCCCCGGGGCCGGCACCGGCCGCAGGGCTTGCGGTCAGTCCCGGGGGAGCGGGCGCATGTCGGGCGCCACCTGCCTGGCCGGCGTCCTGCGCACGATCGTGATCAGCCGGTCGGTCAGCTCGAGCGTCCCGACGTTCGCGTCGTCGTAGCCGAGCAACCGGTGCCCGCGCAGAACGCTCACCACCAGATCGTCGACCTCTCGCGGCGTCTTGCCCACCTCGGCCTTTATGACCGGCCGTTCGACCATGTCGAGCCCCGTGCCCTGCTGGATGAGGTCCTCCATCACCACGCCGGCCGCGGGGCTGAGCAGCGACAGCCCGAGCAGCCGACCGGCCGCACTGGCGCTGGTGATGACCGCGTCGGCGCCGGACTGCTTCAGCAGCGGAGCGTTCTCCTCCTCGCGCACCGCGACCGCGATCTTCGCGCCGCGGTTGAGCTGTCGGGCCGTCAGCGTCACCAGCACGGCGGTGTCGTCGCGCTGTGTGGCGATGATGATCTGCTTCGCCCGGTACACCTCGGCCCGCTTCAGCACCTCGCTGCGCGTCGCGTCCCCTATGACGCCCGCGTATCCGTCGGCCGCGGCGGCTTCGATCGCCTTGCTGCTGGGGTCGACCACCACGACCTGCTCCTTGCGGAGCCCCGTCTTGCAGATGGTCCGGATCGCGGACCTGCCCTTCGTGCCGAATCCGACGACAACGGTGTGATCACGCAACGTGGACCTCCAGCGGTTCAGTCGCCACTCCTCCCGGGTGCGTTCGGTGAGGGCTTCGAGGGTGGTGCCGACCAGGATGATCAGGAACATCACGCGCAACGGTGTGATGACGAGGATATTGGTCAGCCGGGCACTGTCGCTGACCGGCGTGATGTCGCCGTATCCCGTGGTGGAGAGGGTGACGGTCGCGTAGTAGAAGGCATCGAGGAAGTCGAGGGTGCCGTCGGCGCCGTCGTTGTAGCCGCCGCGGTCGAGGTACACGATCAACGCCGTCACCACGAGGATCAGCAAAGCCATGGACAGCCGTTTGGTGACCTGGCGGATCGGGTGCTCGAGCACCTTCCTCGGCAGTTTCACCCGATGTGTCACCAAGTGCTCGTCCGCCTGGCGAGCAATGGCGTCATTGCCCGGAAGTTTCACGTGAAACACACCCCGATTCCCCCGGACGCCCAGGGGAGGTCGAGCAGTTCCGTCTCCTGACCGGGCCGCGTGCCGCCCGGCGGTACGACGGCGAGGGCGTCGGCCGCCGCGATGCCGCGCAGCATGGCGGGACCGTTGTAGTGCAGCGGCAGGGCGACGTCCCCGCGCAGCACGACGGGGATGAGCCGGGTGTCGTGCGGATGCCCGTGGACCGCGTCCCGCAGCGGCATCGTGTACGGCTCGGGAGCCGGGCGGGCAGCGAGGGTACGCAGCAGGGGTTCGGCGAGTGTGAGCAGTCCGGAGACGGCGGCGAGGGGGTTGCCGGGCAGGCCGACGAGGTGCTGGTTCTCCTTGGTACGGGCCAGGAGCATGGGGTGGCCGGGGCGCACCTCGACCCCGTCCACGAGGAGTTCGGCCCCGATGCGGCCCAGCGTCGGGTGGACGTGGTCGACCGGGCCCGCGGCGGTGCCGCCGGTGGTGACGACGACCTCGGCGTCGGACCGGGTGATCGCCTTGTGCAGCGTGTGCGCGTCGTCGCGGACCCGGCGGACCGCGACGACCTCGGCGCCGAGTGCGCGCAGCCAGGGCGGCAGCATCGGACCGAGCGCGTCCCGGATCAGCCCGTCGTGCGGAAGGCCCCCCGTGAGCAGCTCGTCGCCGAGGACGAGGACCTCGACGCGGGGCCGGGGGAACGTGCTGAGCGTGTCGTATCCGGCGGCCGCGGCGAGGCCCAGCACGGCGGGCGTCACCAGGGTGCCGACGGACAGCAACTGGTCACCGCTGCGGCATTCCTGGCCGCGGGGACGGATGTCCTGACCGTGCGCCACCGTGGCGGGCCCGGTCCGGGCCGTGCTGCCGCCCCGGGGCACGGTGGCGTGCAGGCGGCCCTTGGCGTCGGTGCGGCCGTGTTCGCTGCGGAGGACGGCGGTGGTCTCCGGGGGAACCCGGGCGCCGGTGGCGATACGGACGGCTTCGCCGTCGGTGAGCGGCGCGTGCGCGGCATACCCGGCGAGGATGCCTTCCTCCCGCACGGTCCAGGGCCCCGGGCCGGAGACCGCCCAGCCGTCCATGGCCGAGGTGTCGAAGGAGGGCAGGTCGGTGAGGGCCGTGAGGGGGGCGGCCAGGGTGAGGCCGAGGGCGGCGTCGAGCGGCACGGAGACCGGGGCACGGTGGGGGGCGCGGCCTCCGGCGACGGGGCGGGCGGTGCCGTTGCGGCCGGCGCGCTCGGCGACGGCGCGGGCGTCGGTCCAGGGGACGCCGTGGCGGCGCGGGCGGTGCGTGGAGGGGGCGTGCCCGGGGGCACCGGGGGTACGGCCGGGGGTGCGGCCGGAAGCTTCGTTCACGAGGGCGAGGGCCTCCTCGACATCGAGATCATCGGCGTCCTCGGCGTCCTCGGCGTCCTCGTCGGCTCGGGCGTCGGGCGCGGTCATCGGTCGTCAGGGCTCGTGCCGGGGGCGGCGTCGGGAGCATCGGGGGCGTCCTCATCGGCCCAGCGGGTGGCGAGGGTCGCGGCCTTGCGGACGGCCTCGGCCACGGCTTCCCGGTCACCGCCCGCGCGGGCCGCCGCGTAACCGACGAGGAAGGTGGTCAGCGGCGCCGCCGGCCTGGTCACGCCGTGGGCGGCGTCACGGGCGAGGTCGAGGAGTGCGCCGGTGTCGACGTCCAGATCGATGCCCAGCTCGTCCTTGACTGCGGTAATCCATTCATCCAACACGTTTCCATGCTCCCTGATGCGTGCTCGGGCGGCGGCGATGTCGTCCCAGGTGTCGCAGTCGAAGGACGCCACCGGGCCGGAGATCCGGGTGAGGTCGAGCGAGCCGGTCAGTCGGCGCAGCGGCAGCCCGGCCAGTCGGCCGTGCCGTTCGCCGAGCGCGGCGAGTTCGCGGCGCAGGGCCGCCGTGCGGTACGCGGCCACGAGCGGCTGGTCCCGGCCGTCGGCGTCGGTCAGTACGACCCCGTCGGCCGGGCTCGTACGGAGGGTGTCCAGCAGTTCACCGACCGTGCGTCCGTCGAGGAACGGCAGGTCGGCGGAGAGCAGCACGACGTACTCCGCGGTGCTGAGCCGGATCCCGGCGTCGAGCGCGGCGAGCGGTCCGCCGCCCGGCGGCTCCTCGCGCGCCCAGAGCACGGGCCGGGGGGTGGGACGGGGTTCGGCCACGACCACGGTGGTGCGGGCGTCGGCGCAGGCCGCGAGCACCCGGTCGAGCAACGCCCGACCGCCCACCCGCACGCCGGGCTTGTCCACGCCTCCGAGCCGTCGGGCACCGCCACCGGCGAGCACGAGGGCGTCGTACGCGGCGGGCTCGAGCGACACCGCCGCGCCCGGCGCGGAATCCCGGTCGCGGTCTCGGTCACCCACGGCATCGGGTCCGGCACTGGGAGCCCCCGGGAGCTCGTACTCGGTCACCCCTCGAGTATGCGTGCCCCCGCGATCACGGGGAACGCGGGGGCACGGTGTCCGGGAACGGGCACGGCGGGGAGAGTCGGACCTCACAGCGTCCGCAGCAGCACCGCCGGTTGCTCCACGCAGTCCGCCACGTGACGCAGGAAACCACCCGCCGTGCCGCCGTCGCAGACCCGGTGGTCGAAGGTGAGCGAGAGCTGCACGACCTGTCGCACCGCCAACTCGCCCCCGTGGACCCAGGGCTTGGGGACGATGCGGCCGACGCCGAGCATGGCGGCCTCGGGGTGGTTGATGATCGGGGTGGAGCCGTCGACACCGAAGACGCCGTAATTGTTCAACGTGAAGGTGCCGCCCGTGAGTTCCGCGGGCGTCAGCGTCCCGGACCGGGCCGCCTCGGTCAGCCGGGCGAACTCCGCCGTGAGCGACTCCGCGTCCCGCGTGTGCGCGTCCCGGACGACGGGGACGACCAGCCCCCGCTCGGTCTGCGCGGCGAAGCCCAGATGCACGGCCGCGTACCGGACGATCTCCCCGGCCTCCCTGTCCACGGAGGAGTTGAGCTCGGGGAAGCGGGCCAGCGCGGCGGTGCAGATCCGGGCCAGCAGGGCGAGCACGGAGATCTTCGGACCGCCCGAGGCGTTCATCGCGGCCCGCGCCCGCATCAGCTCGGTCGCGTCGGCGTCCACCCAGCAGGTCGCGTCCGGTATCTCGGTGCGGCTGCGGGAGAGCTTGTCGGCCACGGCACCGCGGATGCCCTTGAGGGGGACCCGGACGACATCCGGGACCGCGGTGCCGGCGGTCGGCGTGTGGGCCTGCGCCGCACGCGCGTGCGGCTCGGTGACGGCCGTCCGGCCCTTGCGGCCCTGCTGCGCGCCGGCGGCCCGGAGCGCGTGCTCCACGTCCGCCCGCAGGATCAGCCCCTCGGGCCCGGAACCCGTCATCGCCCGCAGGTCCAGACCGTTCTGCCGGGCCAGCCTGCGCACCAGGGGTGAGATCACGGGGACCGGACCGTCCATCGCCCCGGCCGCGGACGCGGTGCGCGTGGCGGGCGTGGCGGACACCGGTTGTCCCGGCCGCACCCTGCGGCGCCGGGCCGGAGCCTCCGAGGTGCCGTAACCCACCAGGACGTTGCCGGACCCCTCGCCCGGGGCGGCGGACGGGCGGTCCTCACCCGGCGGCCGGTCGGCGTCCGGTCCGCCCACGGCCACCGTGAGCAACGGGGAGCCCACCGGCAGTTCGGTGCCCTCCTCGCCGAATCGGGCGGTGACCACACCCCCGTACGGGCAGGGCACATCCACCATCGCCTTGGCCGTCTCGACCTCGACGACCGGCTGGTCGACGGTGACGACATCGCCCACCTCGACCAGCCAGCGCACGATTTCCGCCCCGGTGAGCCCCTCACCGAGGTCGGGGAGCTTGAACTCCAGCACCTGTGCCATCAGCTTTCGGCCTCCCACTGCAGACGCCCCACGGCGTCCAGGATCCGGTCCACGCCGGGCAGGTGGTGGCGCTCCAGCATCGGCGGCGGATACGGGATGTCGAACCCGGCCACCCGCAGCACCGGTGCCTCCAGATGGTGGAAGCAGCGCTCCGTGACCCGGGCCGCGATCTCCCCGCCGGGGCCGCCGAAGCCGCCCGACTCGTGGACGACGACCGCGCGTCCCGTCCGCCGCACCGAGGCGCACACCGTCTCGTCGTCGAACGGCACCAGGGAGCGCAGATCGACGACCTCGAGGTCCCAGCCCTCGGCCCGGGCCGCCTCGGCCGCCTCCAGGCAGACGGGAACGGACGGCCCGTACGTGATGAGCGTGGCGCTCCGGCCGGAGCGCCGCACCACCGCACGGCCCAACGGTTCGACGGGTGCCGGCCGCTCCGGGTCCCAGGAGTCCTTCGACCAGTACAGCCGCTTGGGCTCGAGCAGGACGACCGGGTCGTCGGAGGCGATGGCGGCGCGCAGCAGTCCGTAGGCGTCCGGGACGGTCGCGGGCGTGACAACATGGAGCCCCGGAGTCGCCATGTAGTACGCCTCGGAGGAGTCGCTGTGGTGCTCGACGCCGCCGATGCCACCGCCGTAGGGGATGCGGATGGTGAGCGGCAGGGGCATCCTGCCGCGCGTGCGGTTGCGCGTTCTGGCGACGTGCGACACCAGCTGCTCGAACGCCGGGTAGGCGAACGCGTCGAACTGCATCTCCACGACCGGTCGCAGGCCGTACATCGCCATGCCGACGGCCGTGCCGAGGATGCCCGCCTCGGCCAGCGGGGTGTCCGTGCAGCGGTCCTCGCCGAACTCCTCGGCGAGTCCGTCGGTGATACGGAAGACACCGCCGAGGGTGCCGACGTCCTCGCCCAGGACGTGCACGGACGGGTCCGCGGCCATGGCGTCGCGCAGCGCGCGGGTGAGTGCCTGCGCCATGGTGGCCGGCTTGGCGGCGACGGTGGTCATCGCTGCGTCCCTTCCGGCTCGGCCCCGGCCTCGGCCGCCAGCTCGGCCCGCAGTTGTTCCCGCTGCTCCAGCAGCTGGGGGGTGGGCTCGGCGTACACATGGGCGAACAGGTCCATGGGGTCGAGCGCGGCGTCCTGGTTCATGCGTTCCCGCAGGTCGGCGGCCATGGTTTCGGCGTCCTGGCGGGCGGCGGCAGCGCGGTCGTCGTCGAGGAGGCCGCGCCGGGTCAGCTCCTGCTCCAGGAGCACGACGGGGTCGTGCTTCTTCCAGGCCTCCACCTCGGCGTCGCCGCGGTAGCGGGTCGCGTCGTCGGCGTTGGTGTGGGCCTCCACGCGGTAGGTGATCGCCTCGACCAGGGTCGGACCGCCGCCGGCACGCGCGTGGCTCACGGCGTCGGCCAGGACCTCGTGCACGGCGGCGGCGTCGTTGCCGTCGACCAGTCGGCCGGGCATGCCGTAGCCGACGGCCTTGTGGGCCAGCGACGGGGCCGCGGTCTGCTTGGCGAGCGGAACGGAGATCGCGAAGCCGTTGTTCTGGACGAGGAAGACGACCGGGGCCCGCCACACGGCGGCGAAGTTCAGCGCCTCGTGGAAGTCGCCCTCGCTGGTGCCACCGTCGCCGACCATGGCCAGCGCGACCACGTCGTCGCCCTTGAGGCGGGCGGCGTGCGCGAGTCCGACGGCGTGCGGCAGCTGGGTGGCGAGCGGGGTGCTCAGCGGCGCGACCCGGTGCTCGTAGGGGTCGTAACCGGTGTGCCAGTCGCCGCGCAGCAGGGTGAGCGCCTGCACGGGGTCCACTCCGCGTGCGACGACGGCGAGCGTGTCGCGGTAGCTCGGGAAGAGCCAGTCCTGCTCCTTCAGGACCAGCGCGGCGGCGACCTCACAGGCCTCCTGGCCGGTGCTGGAGGGGTAGACCGCGAGACGGCCCTGCTTGGTGAGGGCGGTGGCCTGCGCGTTGTAGCGACGGCCCCTCACCAGTTCCGCGTACAACCGGCGCAGCAGCTCCGGGTCGGCCCGGTCGGCCTCCTCGGTGCCGAGCACCCGGTACGGCTCCGCGTCGGGCAGCAGCGGCGCGGGGTCGGTACGGGGTTGCCAGGCGGGCGGCGGGGTCGGCCGGGACGCGCCCCGCTGCTCCATGACCGTCATGACGGCACCTCCTCGTGGGAGCGACTGTGGAGGCGCGGCGTCTGTGACGCGCCTCACCAACCGATTGTTCGGTCGACGGCACATTTTGGCTACGGGTGGTACCAGGCTGTGGACAAACGGTTCTCCACAGCCTGAGATGGACGCAGTACGTCCATGGCGGAGAGGCGGGGGCCCGTGTCGTCTGAACAAATGGCCGAAGGACCGGGGGGCACCGGACCGCTGCCGCCCGCACGCCCCCTGGACGCCATAGACCAGGACATCCTGCGCATGCTCCAGGCGGACGGCCGCGCCTCGGTCCGGTCGGTCGCCGAACGGGTGCACGTCTCGCGCGCCAACGCCTACGCCCGGATCAACCGGCTCGTGGAGGACGGCGTCATCCGCGGTTTCGGGGCCCGCGTCGACCACGAACGCGCCGGTCACGGCACGTCCGCGTACATCACCCTGAAAATCGTCCAGAACACCTGGCGCACGGTCCGCGAGCAGCTCAGACGGCTCCCCGGCGCCTCCCACATCGCCCTGGTGGGCGGTGACTTCGACGTGCTGCTCCTGGTGCACACGCCGGACAACCGGACGTTGCGCGAGCTGGTGCTGACCCGGCTCCAGGCGATCCCCGAGGTGCTCAGCACACGCACGCTGCTGGTGTTCGAGGAGGAGGACCTGGAACCGCAGGGCTGAAGCGGGGGCGGCCGCAGGACGCCGGTCCGGTCAGGCCGCCCTGCGCAGCCCTGAGAAGGCCAGCTGAACCACCGCGTCGGCCACTTCGCGCTCGCTGGTGCCGCGTCCGTCGGGCCGGTACCACTCGACGAGCGAGTTGATCATGCCGAAGACCAGCCGGGTCGCCAGGCGCACCTCTATGTCGCCGCGCACGTCCCCTTCCGCCGCCGCGGCCTTCAGCAAGGCCGCCACCCGGTGGTCGAACTCGCGCCGTCGCTCCAGGGCCCACCGCTCGGTGTCCGTGTTGCCGCGCACCCGCAGCAGCAGCGTCACGTACGGCAGTTCCGCGGTCAGGACCTCGACCATGCGCCGTACGACGTACTCCAGCCGCTCGGCGGCACGTCCCACGCGCGCGTGCTCCTCGTCGAGGATGCCGAAGAGACCGTCCAGCGCCCGGCTCACCGCACGCCGCAGCAGTTCCTCCTTGCCCGCCACGTGGTGGTAGATCGACGACTTGGAGATGCCCGCCGCCTTGGAGAGGTGCTCCATCGAGGTGCCGTCGTAGCCCCGCTCGTTGAACACCCGCACGGCGACGGACAGCAGGGTCTCCGGGGTGTACGTGTCGCGCCTGGCAGTGGTCATGGGGTGCCCTCCCGCTTGTCTGTGGCGCACGCGTACCGGTAGAGCGCGAGGGACGGCGCGTAGCGGCCGGACGGGTCGATCTCGTGCAGTTCCTCCAGGAGGGAGCCGGCCCAGCCGCGGCCGAGGCGGCGGCTCCACTCGAAGGGCCCGAGGGGGTAGTTCACACCCAACCGCATCGCGGTGTCGACGTCCTCCTCGGTGGCCACCCCCTTGGCCACGGCCTCGACCGCCAGATCGATGATCCGCGCCACCGTGCGCGCGACGATCATGCCGGGGACGTCGCCGATGACGCTGACCTTCTTGCCGAGCGCCTGGAACAGGCCGGTGGCCTCGGCGACGGTCCGCGGGGAGGTGTCCTGGGAGTGGGACAGGGCGATCCGGCCGGCCTCGCGGTAGTCGAGGGCGAGATCGAAGTAGACGACGTCGCGGAACTCCACCGACGTCTGACCGTCCGCGAGCACCAGCTGACCACCGCCGGGCAGCACCAGGCGGGTGCCGTTGTCCTCGTCCTCCGCGCGGACCTGGATGCCCGCCTCCCGGATCAGTGCGAGCAGGTCCGAGGCGGGGCCCAGATCCCCCTCGGCGACCACGTACGCGGGCGCCGCCGCCGGCTCCGCGGTGTGCGGCTCGGGACGCCCGGCGCCGTCCGTGCGGTCGGAGTATTCGTACCACCCCCGGCCGCTCTTGCGGCCGAGACGGCCGGACTCGACCAGCCGGCGCTGGGCCAGGGAGGGCGTGAAGCGCACGTCCTGGAAGAAGGCCCGCCACACCGAGTGGGTGACGGACTCGTTGACGTCCTGCCCGATGAGGTCGGTCAGCTCGAAGGCGCCCATGCGGAAGCCCCCGGACTCGCGCAGCACCGCGTCGATCGTGGCCGGGTCGGCCCCCTGGGACTCGTACACCGCGAAGGCCTCGGCGTAGAAGGGCCGGGCGACCCGGTTGACGATGAAGCCGGGGGTGTCGGCGCAGGCGACCGGCGTCTTGCCCCAGGCCCGGGCCGTCTCGTACGCACGCGTGGCGTGCGCGACCTCGGTGGCGAAGCCGGAGACGACCTCGACGAGCGGCAGCAGCGGGGCCGGGTTGAAGAAGTGCAGGCCCACGAAGCGCCCGGGGACCCTCAGCGCGCCGCCGATGGCGGTGACCGACAGGGACGAGGTGTTGGTGGCGAGCAGGCAGTCGTCGCCGACGACGTCCTCCAGCGCGCGGAACAACTCCTGCTTGACGTCCAGGCGCTCCAGGACGGCCTCGACCACCAGGGCGCAGTCCGCGAGTCCCGCGAGGTCGTCGACGGGCCGCAGGCGGGCGCGGGCCGCGTCCCGGTCGGCGGCGGTGAGCCGTTCCTTGGCCACCAGCCGGTCGAGCCGGGCCACTGTCCTGTCGGCCGCTTCCCGGGCCCGGCCGGGAACGGCGTCGTACAGCAGCACGGGATGACCCGCGACCAGTGCGACCTGGGCGATGCCCTGGCCCATGGTGCCGGTGCCGACGACGGCCACGGGGCTGCTGAGGTCGAGTGCTGTCATGTGCGCGATCCTCCCGCACGAGCCGGTCCACAGATGCGGCGGACCCCTTGTCCCGACCGATCGTTCGGTTACTCTAACCCTGACCGCCCGTGTTCCGACATCCCCCGCCCACGCTTGGGCCCGGCCCACGAACTCGACGAGGAGTTGGTCCCCGATGGCCGCCGAACTCACCGCGCAGCAGCTGATCACCCGACACCGGCCCACCCTGGACCGGGCACTGGAAGCGATCCGCACCCGCGCGTACTGGTCCCCTCACCCCGAGCACCCCAAGGCCTACGGGGAGCACGGCAGCCTGGACCCGGCGGCGGGCAAGGCCGCCTTCGACGCGCTGCTCGGCACCCGCCTCGACCTCGGCCAGCCCGGCACGGACGACTGGGTGGGCGGCGAGACCTCCCCCTACGGCGTCGAGCTGGGCGTGAGCTACCCGCACGCGGACCCCGACGTGCTGCTGCCCGCCATGCGGACCGGGATGCGGGCCTGGCGGGACGCCGGCGCCGAGACCCGTGCGGTGGTCTGCCTCGAGATCCTCAAGCGGATCAGCGACCGGACGATGGAGTTCGCCCACGCGGTCATGCACACCTCCGGCCAGGCGTTCATGATGGCGTTCCAGGCCGGCGGCCCGCACGCGCAGGACCGCGGCATGGAGGCGGTGGCGTACGCGTACGCCGAGCAGGTGCGCACCCCCGACACCGCGGAGTGGACCAAGCCGCAGGGCAAGCGCGATCCGCTGACGCTGACCAAGCGGTTCACCCCGGTCCCGCGCGGCATCGGCCTGGTCATCGGCTGCAACACCTTCCCGACGTGGAACGGCTACCCCGGCCTGTTCGCCTCCCTCGCCACCGGCAACGCGGTCCTGGTCAAGCCGCACCCGCGCGCGGTGCTGCCGCTCGCGCTCACCGTCCAGGCCGCGCGCCAGGTGCTGACCGAAGCCGGTTTCGACCCGAACCTGGTGGCCCTGGCCGCCGAGAGGCCCGGCGAAGGCATCGCCAAGACGCTCGCCACGCGCCCGGAGATCCGGATCATCGACTACACCGGCTCCACGGAGTTCGGCGACTGGCTGGAGGCCCACGCCCGCCAGGCGCAGGTTTACACCGAGAAGGCCGGCGTCAACACGGTGATCGTGGAGTCGACCGGCGACTACCAGGGCATGCTCGCCAACCTGGCGTTCTCCCTCTCGCTCTACAGCGGCCAGATGTGCACCACCCCGCAGAACCTGCTGATCCCGCGCGACGGCATCACCACTGACCAGGGCCCCAAGTCCTTCGACGAGGTCGCCGCCGACCTCGCGAAGGCGGTCGACGGCCTGCTCGGCGACGACGCGCGTGCGAACGCGCTGCTCGGCGCGATCGTCAACCCCGGCGTCAAGGCCCGCCTGGAGGCCGCCGCCGGTCTCGGCGAGGTCGCCCTCGCCTCCCGGGAGATCACCCATCCGGAGTTCCCGGACGCGGTGGTCCGCACCCCTGTGATCGTGAAGCTGGACGGCTCGAAGCCGGACGCCGAGGCCGCCTGCATGAGCGAGTGCTTCGGACCGGTCTCCTTCGCCGTCGCGGTCGACTCCGCCTCGGACGCGGCGGAGCTCCTGCGGCGCACCGTCCGCGAGAAGGGCGCGATGACCGTCGGCGCGTACACGACCTCCCCCGAGGTCGAGGAGACCGTGCGGGAGGTGTGCCTGGAGGAGGCGGCCCAGCTCTCCCTCAACCTCACCGGCGGGGTGTACGTCAACCAGACGGCCGCGTTCTCCGACTTCCACGGCTCCGGCGGCAACCCGGCGGCCAACGCGGCCCTCACCGACGCGGCGTTCGTGGCCAACCGCTTCCGGGTGATCGAGGTGCGCCGGGAGGCGTGACGGACCGGTGCGGCGACCGCAGTCGCGCGGCCCCGCCCGGACAGGCCCTAAGCGGGTGCGCCCCCGGCGGCGCTCCAGTGGTACAGCGTCATGGCCACACTGGTCGCGAGGTTGTAGCTGGAGACCTGGGGGCGCATCGGCAGCGCCACCAGGTGGTCGGCACGCGCGCGCAGTTCCGCCGAGAGCCCGCTGCGCTCCGAGCCGAAGGCGAGCAGCGCGTCGTCGGGCAGCTTCAGCGACCGGATGTCGTCCCCCTCCGGGTCGAGCGCGAACACCGGGCCGGTGGGCAGTTCGTCGACGGGCAGCCGCTCCACGGCGGTCGCGAAGTGCAGCCCGGCCCCGCCACGCACGACCGTGGGGTGCCAGGGGTCAAGGGTGCCGGTGGTGACGACGCCGGTCGCCCCGAAACCGGCGGCCAGCCGGATCACGGCCCCCGCGTTGCCCAGGTTGCGCGGGAGGTCCAGGACCACCACGGGGGCGGTGCGCGGGGTGTGCGCCAGCCTCTCCAGGTTGTCCGCGCGGGAGGGCCGTACGGCGAGGGCGGCGACGGCGGTGGGATGCGGGCGCGGGACCAGCGAGGCGTACGTCTCGTACGGCACCTCGGCCAGCAGCGCCGCCAGCGCGTCCCGGACGTCCGGGGCCAGCTCGTCCGCGAGGGCGAGCGCGGCGGCCCGGTCCGCGGTGACCGCCACCTCGACCTCCGCCCCGAAGCGCACGGCGTGCTTGAGGGCGTGGAAGCCGTCGAGCAGGACGGCGGTACCGCTCCGCCGGTGCCAGCGGGTCACGGGACCGGTGGCCCGGTCGGGGTCGGAGGTTCCGGGCACGGGGGTGGGGTCGGGTCCGGAGGCAGGGTCGGGGGCGGCCATGACGTGCAGCCTACGTGCGGGGACCGGGTGCTTTCCCCGGCGCGGGGGCGGCCGGCGGGCCGGCCACCCGCGTCGCCGGGTCGGCGAACCGGGGCCCCGGGACCGACGGACCGCCCGCGCGCGCGGGGGGCCGCCGTCCGCGGGCCCGCACCCACTCGTACGCGCGGGCGGAGCCGTCGCCCAGGCGGCGCAGGAACGTCGTCGGCAGGAAGACGGCGTCGGCCGCGATCATCGCCAGGGAGAAGAAGGGCAGTCCCAGGACGACGGCGATCACGGCGTGCTCAGTGATCATGAGCACCAGGAACACGTTCTTGACCCGCCGGTTGAACAGGGTGAACGGGAAGGCGACCTGCACGGCGACCGTCCCGTACGTCACCAGCATCACCAGGGTGCCGCTGGCGGTCAGCAGGTCGCCGAGGGCCGGCCAGGGGGAGAAGTACTCCAGGTGGAGCGGGTAGTGGACCGCGGTGCCGTCCTGCCAGCGGGAGCCCTGGACCTTGTACCAGCCGGCCGTGGCGTAGATCAGACAGGCCTCGGCCATGATCACCAGCAGGGCCCCGTTGTGCACGGCGTTGGCGACGACGTCCAGCAGGATGCGCGGCTGCGGGGTCCTCGCGCGACGCCCCACCAGCCACCACAGCGCCTGCACCCCCCAGACGGCCCACAGCAGCGCCGGTATGAACCAGTCGCCGTCCAACCGGCCGGCCAGGGTCGCCACGAGCAGCAGGAGGCCCAGCACACCCCACAGCACGGGGCCCACCCGGTCCCGCGGCCGCTCCCCACACGCGCGTGCCCGCTCCTCGCGCCGGGCGCGCCGCGCGTCCAGCGACCACACCTGGCCGCAGCGGGTGAACACGAGGTAGATCGACATCAGGTGCAGGACGTTGTCGCCGCCGTCGCCCATGAAGACACTGCGGTTCTGCAGCGACAGCACACCCACCATGAACAGCACCGACATGGTGCGGGTGCGCCAGCCCAGCAGCAGCAGCGCGCTCCACACCACCGCGAGCGCGTAGCCGGCCTCGAACCAGCCCTGGCCGTCCGACCACAGCAGCGCGGTGAAGGCACCGTTGGACCCGACCAGCTGATCGGCGAGATCCCAGTCCCACGGGCCGTCGGGACCGTACAGCTCCTGGCGATGGGGGAATTCCCGGAGCAGGAACAGCAGCCAGGTCGCGCTGAAGCCGATCCGGATCACGGCGGTCTGGTGCGGGCCGAGAGCGGCGTCGGTGGCCCGTTCGACGGCGCCGGAGACCATGCGGGAGAAGCGGTTCACCCGATGCCTCCCCGGGCCTCGTCCTCCGGCACCGGCCACCAGGGCAGGGTGCGGTGGACCGGCTTCGTCGAGACCTGCTCCTCGCTCCACCGGGGCGGCGGCACGTCGACGGTGCGGGAGCGAACCTGGATCCGGTCGACGACGTCGCCCGGCCCGGCCGCGTCCGACCGTTCGAGCCTCATCACCATGATCCGGCGCAAATACGACTCGGCCAGCGCGCCCCGCATGCCCACCGGACGGTCGTCGTCATGCGTGGCGACGAAGAAGTCCCAGGCCCGGCGCAGCTCGTTCTGCTGGGTGTGGCTGGGCAGGAGGTTGCCGTCGATGGCCCGGCCGTCCTGGGCGGACAGGTCGTACCAGCCGGTGGTCCGCACTCCCCCGTCCGCCGTCAGGATCTCGGCGCGGACCTGGACGGAGATGTTCTGCTGCAGCGGGTTGGGCGCGAACAGCTTCCAGTTCTGCTCGAACTCCGGGTAGATCCAGTCCTCGATCGCCGTGCCGTGCTCCTTGGAGACCGTGTTCGCGGGCGCGACGTGCAGGAACGTCATGCCGAGGTGCACGCAGACCACGATCGCGACGCCCCCGAGGGCCACCGCGGCGGCGATCCGATGGAGCGGGGAGAGGGCGGCCACGCCGGTGGCGGGCCCGGGCGGCGGGGCGGGGCCGCTCGGTTCCTCCAGTCCGTCCGGCCCTTCCGGCCCGCTCCGGTCCTGCCGGGCGTGCGAGCCCTCGTCGTGCGCGTTCATCCCGCCCCGTTCCCACATTCCCGGTCCGTGTCCCGGTCGCGGCGCCGTCGTACCGCCCGCATACCGCTCCGCGGCTTCACCGTGTCGCACGGGAACGGTACTCAGCACCGGCCGCCGGGGCACAGCCCCGGAGGTCATCCACAGCTGTTGACACCTTGCGACGGCCGTCTCACCATGGAACCGCACGAACCGAACGATCGGTCGGGAGCGTGTTCCGGGAAGAACCCAGAGCGAGAAGAACCAAGGTCGAGAAGAACCAAGGTCGAGAAGAACCAAGGTCGAGGGGGACCTCATGGCGACAGCAGCCGCTCGCGGCACGGTCGGCGGCCGTACCCACGACGCACCGGACGGCGCCGTCGACAGCACCGGTGATCCGCTCGTCGACAGCGCGGGACACGAGCGTGCCTTCGACGCGGCCGTCGCCGCCGACGAGAGGATCGAACCGCGCGACTGGATGCCCGACGCCTACCGTGCCACGCTCGTCCGGCAGATCGCCCAGCACGCGCACTCCGAGATCATCGGCATGCAGCCGGAGGCCAACTGGATCACCCGCGCGCCGTCGCTGCGCCGCAAGGCGATCCTGATGGCCAAGGTGCAGGACGAAGCCGGACACGGCCTGTACCTCTACAGCGCCGCCGAGACCCTCGGCACCAGCCGCGAGGAGCTGCTGGACAAGCTGCACTCCGGCCGCCAGAAGTACTCCTCGATCTTCAACTACCCCACGCTGACCTGGGCCGACGTCGGTGCGATCGGCTGGCTGGTGGACGGCGCCGCGATCACCAACCAGGTGCCCCTGTGCCGCTGCTCGTACGGCCCGTACGCGCGCGCCATGGTGCGCATCTGCAAGGAGGAGTCCTTCCACCAGCGTCAGGGCTACGAGCTGCTGCTGGCCCTGAGTCGCGGCACCCCCGAGCAGCACGCGATGGCCCAGGACGCGGTGGACCGCTGGTGGTGGCCGTCCCTGATGATGTTCGGCCCGCCCGACGACGAGTCGCAGCACTCCGCGCAGTCGATGGCCTGGAAGATCAAGCGGCACTCCAACGACGAGCTGCGTCAGCGCTTCGTCGACATCTGCGTCCCGCAGGCCGAGTCGCTCGGCCTCACCCTCCCCGACCCGGACCTGCGGTGGAACGAGGAGCGGGGGCACCACGACTTCGGCCCGATCGACTGGAGCGAGTTCTGGGACGTCCTCAAGGGCAACGGCCCGTGCAACGAGGAACGGCTGACCCGGCGCAGGCGCGCCCACGAGGAGGGCGCCTG
This sequence comes from Streptomyces sp. NPDC050388, assembly GCF_040655635.1. Classification (NCBI taxonomy): domain Bacteria; kingdom Bacillati; phylum Actinomycetota; class Actinomycetes; order Kitasatosporales; family Streptomycetaceae; genus Streptomyces; species Streptomyces sp. NPDC050388. The sequence goes on along the minus strand of NZ_JBFAKH010000004.1, from coordinate 68,821 downwards.
GGTCAGGGAGGCGGCAGCGGCCCACGCGGCCAAGCACGCGAACGGCGAGACAGGAGCGACCCGTACATGACCGACACCGACTGGCCCCTGTGGGAGGTATTCGTGCGCTCCCGCCGGGGGCTCTCCCACACCCACGCCGGCAGCCTGCACGCCCCGGACGCGGAGCTCGCCCTGCGCAATGCCCGCGATCTGTACACCCGCCGCGGTGAGGGCGTCTCGATCTGGGTCGTACCGTCCTCCGCGGTCACCGCGTCCTCGCCGGACGAGAAGGACCCGTTCTTCGAACCCGCCGCCGACAAGCCCTACCGGCACCCGACGTTCTACGAGATCCCCGAGGGGGTGCGGCACCTGTGACGACGCCACCCAGCACCCCCGCACAGACAGCCTCCGGGGGAGACACCGCCCGCACGACGGCCGCACTCGCCCTCGGCGACGACGCCCTGGTGCTCTCCCACCGCCTGGGCGAGTGGGCGGGCAACGCCCCGGTGCTGGAGGAGGAGGTCGCCCTCGCCAACATCGCGCTGGACCTGCTGGGCCAGGCCCGGGTGCTGCTGTCGACGGTCGGCGACGAGGACGAGCTGGCGTTCCTCCGCGAGGAACGCGCCTTCCGCAACCTCCAGCTGGTGGAACAGCCGAACGGAGACTTCGCCCACACCATCGTCCGCCAGCTGTACTTCTCCACCTACCAGCACCTCCTGCACACCGAGCTCGCCGCGGGGGACGGACCGTTCGCGCCGCTGGCCGGCAAGGCCGTCAAGGAGGTCGCCTACCACCGCGACCACGCCGAGCAGTGGACCCTGCGGCTCGGCGACGGCACGGACGCCAGCCGGGCCCGGACCCAGCGGGCCGTGGACACCCTGTGGCGGTACACCGGCGAGATGTTCCAGCCGGTCGAGGGCCTCGACATCGACTGGCCGGCCCTGGAGACGGCCTGGCTGGAGCGGATCACCCAGGTACTGCGCCGGGCCACCCTCACCGTGCCCGGGGGGCCGCGCACCGGGGCCTGGGCGGCCGGTGCCGGCCGCCAGGGACTGCACACCGAGTCCTTCGGCCGGATGCTCGCCGAGATGCAGCACCTGCACCGCAGCCACCCGGGGGCGACATGGTGACCACGGCGCCCACCACCCCGCTGGAGGCCGAACTCCTGGAACTGGCCGGTTCGGTGCCCGACCCCGAACTGCCCGTGCTGACCCTGCGCGAGCTGGGCGTGGTGCGCGCGGTGCACGCGCGCGGGACGGACGCCGTCGAGGTCGAGCTGACCCCCACGTACACGGGCTGCCCGGCCGTCGAGGCGATGTCTGCGGACATAGAGCGGGTCCTGCGCGGACACGGCGTGCGTGAGGTCACCGTCCGCAGGGTGCTCGCGCCCGCCTGGTCGACCGACGACATCACCGAGGAGGGGCGGCGCAAGCTGCGGGAGTTCGGCATCGCCCCGCCTCGTGCACGGCCGCCGTCCGGCGCGGTCCCGGTGGACCTCGGGCCGCCCCGCACCCGCGACCCGCTGACCGGCTACCCGTCGGCCGACGAGGCGTCGGTCGACGAGGCGTCCGCCGCTCCGGAGCCGGTGCGTTGCCCGCACTGCGGCTCCGCCGACACCGAACTGCTCAGCCGTTTCTCGTCCACGGCGTGCAAGGCCCTGCGCCGGTGCCTGGCCTGCCTCGAACCGTTCGACCACTTCAAGGAGTTGTGATGGCGCGCTTCCACCGGCTCCGGGTGGCCGCGGTCGAGCGGCTCACCGACGACTCCGTCGCCCTCACCCTCACCGTGCCCCCGGAACTGCGCGAGCAGTACCGGCACGCCCCGGGCCAGCACCTCACCCTGCGGCGCAGGGCCGAGGGCGAGGACATCCGGCGCACCTACTCCATCTGCTCCCCGGCACCCGACGGCCAAGGGCCCGGCACGCTGCGGGTGGGGGTGCGGCTGGTCGACGGCGGAGCCTTCTCGACGTACGCCCTGAAGGAGATCGGCGTCGGGGACGAGCTGGAGGTGATGACCCCGGCGGGCCGGTTCACCCTCCGGCCCGCGCCCGGCCGGTACGCGGCGATCGTCGGTGGAAGCGGCATCACACCGGTGCTGTCCATCGTCTCGACCCTGCTGAGGCGCGAGCCCGATGCCCGCTTCTGCCTGATCCGCAGTGACCGCACGGCCGCATCGACGATGTTCCTGGAAGAGGTGGCCGACCTGAAGGACCGCTACACCGAGCGGCTCCAGCTGGTGACGGTGCTGTCACGGGAGGAGCAGCAGGCGGGGCTGCCGTCCGGGCGGCTCGACCAGGAGCGGCTCACCGGACTGCTGCCGGCGCTGCTGCCCGTGGAGCAGGTGGACGGCTGGTTCCTGTGCGGCCCGTACGGACTGGTGGAGGGTGCGGAGCGAGCTCTGCGCGGCCTGGGCGTGGCCCGCTCCCGCATCCACGAAGAGATCTTCCACGTGGACACCGGCACACCGGTCGCCCCCACGGCACCCGCCCCCGCCCACAGCACGGTCACCGCCCTGCTCGACGGGCGCGGCGGCACCTGGCCCGTCCGGGACGGCGAGTCCCTGCTGGAAACGGTGCTGCGCAACCGCTCCGACGCCCCCTACGCCTGCAAGGGCGGGGTGTGCGGAACCTGCCGTGCCTTTCTCGTCTCGGGCGAGGTGCGGATGAACCGCAACTTCGCGCTGGAGTCGGAGGAGACCGAGGCGGGCTACGTACTGGCCTGCCAGTCGCATCCGGTGACGGAGAGAGTGGAGCTGGACTTCGACCGCTGACGCCCGTTCCCCGCTTCCGGAGCCAGTTCCGGCACCCGGACTACAGCACGTGTCCGGGTTGCCCGTCATCCGTGACCACGGAGCGCCCCGCCGACTCCCACATCTGCATCCCGCCCGCCACGTTCACGGCGTCGATGCCCTGCTGGACCAGGTACATGGTGACCTGGGCGGAGCGCCCGCCGGAACGGCAGATCACATGCACCCGGCCGTCCTGCGGGGCCGCCTCGGTCAGCTCACCGTAACGGGCGACGAACTCGCTGATCGGGATGTGCAGCGCCCCTTCGGCATGACCGGACTTCCACTCGTCGTCCTCTCGGACGTCCAACAGGAAATCGCCGTCCTCGAGGTCCGTGACCCCGACCGTGGGCACCCCAGTCGCAAAACTCATGCCCCCGACGCTACCGGAAGCAACCGAGCCGGACTTCACACCCGCGGGGCGGCCGGGGTTTCGGCCGCTCCGCGGCTCAGCCCTGCAGGGCCGCCAGCTCCGCCTCGCGTTCGCTCACCTGGGCGCGCAGCTGCTCGGCTATCTCCTCCAGGAGACGGTCCGGGTCGTACGGGGCCAGCCGGAGCATCGAGCCGACGGCACCCTCCTCGAGTTCTTTCGCGACCAGCGTGAGCAGTTCCTTGCGCTGGGCGAGCCACTCGAGCCGGGCGTAGAGCTCGTCGACGGCACTCGGGGCCTGCTCCTTCGGCTTCGGGCCCGCGGCCCATTCCTCGGTGAGCTCACGCAGCTCCGCCTCGCTGCCGCGGGCGTAGGCGGCGTTGACGCGGGTGATGAACTCCTCGCGGCGGCGGCGTTCCGACTCCTCCTGCGCCAGGTCCGGGTGCGCCCTGCGGGCGAGGTCGCGGTAGAGCTTGCGGGCCTCCTCACTGGGCCGCACCCGCTCCGGGGTCCGTACCGGCTGGTCCGTGAGCATGGCCGCGGCCTCCGGGAAGAGACCGTCGCCGTCCATCCAGCCGTTCAGCAGCTGCTCCACACCGGGGATCGGCAGCAACCGGGAGCGCGCGTCCTCGGCCAACCGTCGGTCCTCGGGATCACCGGTGCGGTCGGCCTTGGCCTCCAGGATCCGGGCGTCCAGTTCCTCGAGGCGCAGGTACATGGGGCCGAGCCGCTGCTCGTGCAGCCGGGAGAAGTTCTCGACCTCGATGCGGAAGGTGTCCACCGCGATCTCGAACTCGATCAGCGCCTGCTCGGCGGCCCGCACGGCCTGCTCCAGTCGCGCCTCGGGCCGCTGCGCACCGCCTTCGGCCATCACCTGCTGCTGCTCCGCACCGGCGCCGCCACCACCCTGCTCACCCTCCGAGGTCGTCACCCGCACAGCGTAGGCCACCACCGCCACCCCCGGAGCCCACCCGGCCCGCTCCCGACACCGGCCCGGCCCGTCGAACCGCAGGCCGGACCACCTGCCGGACCATCTGTGGGCCCACCGAGGAGGCGCCGGAAACGGAACGCTGACATCCGGCCATCCGGCCCTGCCCCCTGCCGGCCCCGCTGCTCAGACCCCCGTCTCCGCCGCGATCCGGCCCGACCGCACCGCCGCCACCAGGTCCGCGTGGTCGGCCTCCGTGCGGTCGGCGTAGCGGAGCGCGAAGTCGGCCATCGCCTCGTCGAGCTCGTCGTTCTTGCCGCAGTAGCCCGCGATCAGGCGGGGATCGACGCTGTGGGAGTGGGCGCGGGCCAGGAGGGCGCCGGTCATGCGGGCGTAGTCGTCGACCTGGTCGGCGGCCAGGGCCGTCGGGTCGACGCTGCCCTTGCGGTTGCGGAACTGCCGGACCTGGAAGGGCCTCCCCTCGACGGTCGTCCAGCCCAGCAGGTTGTCGCTGACCACCTGCATCCTCTTCTGCCCCAGGACCACGCGCCGGCCCTCGTGGTCGGCGTCGGGAACGTCGAAACCGGCCGTCAGCAGGTGCGGGACCAGCGCCGAGGCGCGGGCCTCCTTCACCTGGAGGACCAGGGGCTCGCCCCGGTGGTCCAGGAGCAGCACCACGTACGAGCGGGTGCCCACACTGCCCGTGCCGACGACGCGGAACGCCACGTCCTGCACCGCGTGCCGGGCCAGCAGCGGAAGCCGGTCCGGCTGGAGGGTGCCGACGTACTCCTCCAGGGAGGAGGCCACCGCGGCGGCCTCGGCGTCGTCGACGCGCCGCAGTACCGGCGGGGCGTCGACGAAACGGCGTCCGCCGTCCGCCGTCACCTCGGTGGACTTGGCCGCGAAACGGCCGCTGGTGTTGGCGCGGGCCTTCGCGTAGACCCGCTCCAGGGTGCCCAACAGATCGTGCGCGTCGGTGTGGGAGACCAGTTCCTCGTCGGCGATGGCGTTCCAGGCGTCCAGCACCGGCAGCTTGGCCAGCAGCCGCATCGTGCGACGGTAGGCGCCCACCACGTCACGAGCGGCCCTGCGGCAGGTGTCCTCGTCCGCGCCGGCCTCCCGTCCCGCGAGCACCAGCGAGGTGGCGAGCCGCTTGACGTCCCACTCCCAGGGGCCCCACAACGTCTCGTCGAAGTCGTTCAGGTCGATGACCAGTCCGCCGCGCGCGTCGCCGTACAGGCCGAAGTTGGCCGCGTGCGCGTCGCCGCATATCTGCGCGCGGATCCGCGTCATGGGGGTGCGGGCCAGGTCGTGGCCCATGAGGCCCGCCGCGCCGCGCAGGAAGGCGAACGGTGTCGCCGCCATCCTGCCCACCCGTATCGGCGTCAACTCGGGCAGCCGGCCGCGGCTGGACTCCTCGACCGCGCTCACCGCGTCGGGGCGGGAGGGGTCCAGGTCGAGACCGGCGTGGGCGCTGCGGGGGACCAGCCGGCGAAGGGCCTTGCCGTCCTCCTTGGCCGAGCCCTCGGGCGGCCATGCGGCGAAGCCCCGTACGCGCGGCAGCCGCCGCACCTCGTCGGCCGCCCGGCCGTCCGGTCCCGCCTGCGACGGCACCTCTTCCGTGCCGACCCCACCGGCAACGATCTCGGTCACAACAACCGCCTCCCCCGTACGCCCACACGTACGTCCTTGCACACGCTCGACCACGCGCACGCATCGACAACCGAAACGAACGACCGTCGGCCCCGCGTCGACACAGGCATCGGCGCAGGCCATGACATCATCCGTGCCGACCGTACAACCCGGTGGACGAAACGCGTCAGGTCTTGTGGACAACTCCGGGGCTGTGGACAACGCCCTCACCCACACGCGCCCTTGTGACTCCCGCTGCAGCCGCCGACCTCAGCTCACCGCGCCCACGCCCACACGTGTCCACGCCCGTGCCCGTCTACCCCGCCTCGGCGACGTCTCCCACAACCGGTTCCAACCGTCCCTCCGCGAGGGCCCGCTGGGCGCGGTCCGCCGAGATGTCCAGCCGGGCCAGCACCGCCGGGACCGCGATGCCCGGCAGCATGTGCTGGAACAGCACGACGACCCGGTGCTCCAGATCCTGCCGCTGGCAGCGCAGCTGCGAGAGGAGCTGCACCCCCGAGTAACTCGCGACCAACAGCTCCGCCGTCTCCGTCACTTCGACGTGCGGCAGCAGCTCGCCCCCCGCCTTCGCCTCGGCCAGGGTCCGGGTGGTCTGGTCGATCCACATGCGGAACGCCGGGGTTCGGTCCAGCCCCAACGCCCCCTGGTCCAGGGCCAGTCCGACACTGGCCCGCACCAGCGGATCGGTCCGCAGCCGCAGGGCCAGCACCAGACCGGAGTCGACGAGCTCCTGGAGTTTGCTCGACTGGGGCGGCAGGGCGACCGCCAGCTGCTCCTCGAAGATGCCGAGCGCCAGCTCCTCCTTGGAGCCGAAGTGGAAGTACAGGGCGCCCTTGGTCACCCCGGCCCGGTCCAGGATCTCCCCGATGGTCGCGGAGGTGTAGCCGCGTTCGTCGAAGACGGCCGCGGCCGCGGCCAGAATGGTCCGCCGCGTGCGGATCGCGCGCTCCTGTCGCGCCATCGGGTGCCTCCTGGTCTCCGTGGGTCTCGCGGATCGCCGTGAAGTCGCCGCGCGGGCGCCGTGCGGGCGCGTGGGCTCGTCTCCAACGGTATGGATCACCGGTATGGATCACCCTTGAAAAAAACCGGCTCGTCCGTATCTTAGTGCGAAAGTCGACCGGATCCAGGCCGTCCATTCGAGGGGTTCTCCATGTCGCAGTCAGGTCCCTCAAGTACACCCACGGAGGATCAGACCGGACAGGGGGACGGGCCCGCAAGCGTGGCCGGGCAGGCCGCCGGTGCCCGCACCGGCCCCGGCACCACCCGGGTCACCGAGCAGCTCGCGCACCGCACCCGCGTGGCGGACGTCTTCCCCGCGGATTGGATACGCCTCTCCGATCTCGCCTTCCGCGTCACCGCGCACTGGCCCGCCGACCACTCCTTCTTCGGCCCGGCCGACGATCGCCACCAGGACCCGATGATCATCGGTGAGACCCTGCGCCAGACCACGATGGTCCTCGCCCACGCCGAGTTCGGCACCCCACTCGACACACACTTCGTCATGTGGGACCTGTCGGTCACCGCAGACCCCTCCGGGCTGTTACTCGCGGACGCCACCGAGCCGGTCACCATCGACGTCGTCTGCTCCGAGGTGCGCCGCCGGGATCGTGGTCTGAGCAGCATGCGGACGACCATGGAGTTCCGCCGCGCGGGACGGCTCGTCGCCCGGGGCACCGGCAGCACGGGCTGCACCTCACCGTCCGCCTACCTCCGCCTGCGGGCCCGGCAGTTGGACGCCACGGACAGCGCGATACCCCTGTTGTCCCCCGTTCCCCCCGAACTGGTCGGCCGTGACCGCGCGGAGGACGTCGTCCTCGCCCCCGCCGACCGCCCCGGCACCTGGCTCCTGCGGGTCGACACCGGCCACCCGGTCCTCTTCCCCCGGCCCAACGACCACGTTCCCGGCATGGTCCTGTTCGAGGCGGCCCGCCAGGCCGCGACCGCGGCATCCGGCAGACGGTCCTTCCTGCCGACCGACATGGCCGCCTCCTTCAGTCGCTACGCCGAACTGGACAGCCCCTGCCTGCTCGAAGCCGAAGTCCTCGACAAGGACAAGGACGAAGACAAGGCGGACGCCGACGCCGGTACCGGGAACGGCGAGGTGACCGTACAGGTCTCCGGCCGGCAGAACGACAAGCCCGTCTTCACCGCCACCCTCACCTCAGCACCTCACGGCCGCACCCCGGACCACACCCCGGTACGTTCGCCGCTGTGACGCTGAAAACGGTGAACCTTCTGATCACGGGCGGCACCGGCTTCATCGGCAGCCGGGTCGCGGCGGCCGCGCACCAACGCCCGGACGCCCACGTCCGTCTGCTGTCCCGCCGCGCCCTCCGCACGCCCGCCGAGGCCACGGCCGAGATCGAGACCACGGCCGGGACCGTACCCGGCGACCTCGCCGATCCCGCTTCCCTGTACGGCAGTTGCACCGGCATCGACGTACTCGTCCACTGCGCCTCACGCGTGAGCGGTGACCCGGAATCGCTCGCGGCGGTCAACGACCGGGGCACGAAAGCCCTGGTGGAGGAAGCGGTACGCAGCGGGGTGCGCCGCATCCTCTACATGAGCACCGCCGCCGTCCACGGCCGGGGCCCCTTCCACGGCGTACGGCCGGGCGAGGCCCCCGTCGCCCCCGCCTCCGCCACCAGCCGCACCCGTGCCGCCGCCGAGCGGCACGTCCTCGACGCGGGCGGCCTGGTACTACGACCCCACCTGGTGTACGGCGAGGGCGACCGCTGGATGGTGCCCGGACTGGTCCGACTCCTGCGGGAGTTGTCGGCGACCGTGACGGGCTGCGAAGCCCTGCACTCGGTGATCGACGTGGTCACCCTGGGCCGCGCCGCCGTCGCCGCGGCGCTCTCACCGGACCACGGGCCCGGCGTCCACTACGTCAGCCACCCGGCCCCCGTTCCCGCGTCGGAGCTGCTCGCGGCCGTGTGCGCGCACGTGGAACAGCCCGGCGAGGGCGCGTCGGTGGACGTCACGACCGCCTACGCACGAGCCGCCGGTTCCCCTCGCGCGCTGCATCACCTCGGCATGCTCACCGTCGACCACTGGTTCAGGGACGACACCTTCTGGAGCACCCTGAACTGCTCCTCGGGCGACGCCTTCGCCCACGCCTTCCCCCGTGCAGCCTCTTGGTACCGGTCGTTCGTCGACGCTCCCTGACCGGCTCCCCCCACGCAGGCCCGCGCTTGTGGCCGTCCGTCACCCTGGGATCAAACCAATCCGTCGGTTTGTCACCTGGGGCAAAAGCTCGAATCGCGGTCCTTCCGATCCGAGCCGCGTAGCCGGGCGCTGGAGTACACGGCCGGGTCGATCGCGCCCTTGGAGCGCAAAACCGACTGGTCGACGGCTGGACGCGCTGGGGAGGTGCATCCGATCGGGATGCGGCGGCCACTGACCGCCGTCCGCACCCAGGAACCGTCAGAGGGAGAAGCGCTCTTGGCCAGACCCATCCGATTCCCTGTCCGTCGCGGAGATCCGCCACCTGATCGGACTGCTCCTCCGCCCACAACACCTCACTCCGCTATCCGGTCACCGGACCGCTGTCGCCTCACAGCACCCGGAAAAAGCGGAGAGCACCAACACCTGCACGCCCAGCTGCTTCCCACCCGAAACATCATGAGATTTCCATCACAGGTCCTGGACCGCATCCCACTCCGCCCGCGCTCGGTCGTACTCGCCGAGATCCATCAGCGGGCGTGACAGCAGGGCCGCCACGGCCTCCTCGCCTCAGCGGTCCGCCTGCCACCGTGAACCAGCCGCCGATCACCCTGCCTGTCAGCTCAGGTCGGCTCGGTTTGCGTCGAGGGCCGGTCCCGACAGCGTGCCGCTCGGTTCATGCTCCTGCTGGTGGAGGAGGGCCGTGTCGGCGAGGGCGTTGACGGCGGTGTTGAACCGCTCCATCGAGGTGGGCTGACCGGGGCCGAGGACGTACTCCTTGAGCGTGTGCCGGTCGAGTGCCATCGGGTCATGGCGTGGCTCTCGCACCGACCGCAGGATCTCCGGCAGTCGGGTGCAGGCCCGGTCGAGGAGGTAGGCGCCGCCCGCAGTGGTGTAGGCGGCGCGGAATTCCTCGTCGGGCAGGTCGTGTGCGTTGGTCAGGACGTACGGCTTGAGGCTTGCGACGAAGTCGGCGACGACGGATGAGACGTCGCTGATGAGGATGTCCGCCTGGTTGAAGCACTCGTACAGGGTGGGAAGCTGACCGGTGATCACCTGGTGACGGAAGGGGCCGGTGCGGCTCCAGAAGAGGTGGTGCCATTCGGCTTCCAGCGCGTACCACTCGTCGGAGCCCGTGTGGTCCGGCATCCGCGCGTCGCGCGTCTGCTGGGCGTCGTCGCCGGTTCGGTTGCGGCCGGCGAGTTCGTTGAGCCGTTCCCTGATCTCCCGCATCCGCGGCTCCGGCCCGGTGTCGAGGTCGGGCAGGGCGTCGGCGGACTGGCGTCGGCGGTTGTCGGCATCGAGCATCTCACGGATGGTCCGGTCGGCGTCCGCGGCTTCGGCGGAGCGCTTGCCGGTCAACGGATGCGGTTTGTACAGGACCCGCACGCCCTCGTCGAGCAGGGCACCGACCAGGTCCGTACCCATGGGGATCAGGGAGGTGTGGCAGTCGTCGTCACTCCAGCCTTCCCAGGTCGGCGCGTACAGCACGGTGGGCAGCGGACCGGGTATGTGCTCGGCGTGCAGTCGGATCGGAGCCAGTTGGGGACGGCCGACCTCCACGATCGCGGCGTCGTCGATGGCGTGCCGGATCCGCTGGTAGCGGTCGCGGCCCGCGCGTCCGGCCACCCAGATCTCGTCGTACACCTTGCTGACCCGGTTGCTGCTGGCGAGCTTGTCGCTGTCGCCGTGGCCGATGAAGACGTGCTTGGCCTCAGCGACGCGCAGCATGTGGACGTTCTTGCCCGCGTTGCCCGGGTACAGCACCACCTTCAGGTCGGGCAGGTCGAGTTGGGCCAGGTCGTCGGCCCCGGGCACGCACACGACCGGGAGGCGGGTGCGGCTGAGGTAGGAGAAGGAGGCACGTTCCCGCAGGATGATCAGCGGGCGGCGGTCGAGGTTCTCCAGGGTTTCGATCCACATGTTGACCTGGTACATGAAGTCCCGGGAGACCGCGGCGAAGCTGAAGTACAGGGCCACCTCCGGCCGGTAGTCGGCCAGCTGCCGGTTGAGTGCGGCGATGATCTCCTCCCGCTGCGGCGTCCGGCGGGCCGTTCGCACCTGCGCGGCCAGTGCCAGCAGCAGGAGAGCGGACAGCCCGAGGCTCACCGCGTATCCGGCCTTGGTGAAGGACCAGCCGGCGGTCGCCAGACCGGCGAGCAGCCCCGCGTGCATCGGCAGGTCGAGGTGGAGCATCCGGCGCAGGTAGCGGCGGAACAGCAGGGGCGGCGGAGCCTTGGGGATGCCCGCGTCGCTCATGTCCATGTTGCGCACGGCGACCGGGAGCGTCCGCTCCCGGCGGATGATGCGGTGCAGCGCGGTGTAGAAAACGAGTATCCCGAACTGGGCACCCAGGACGAACAGTCCGGCGGCCAGCACGGGCTCGGGCGCCTCCATGCGTACCGCCAGCATGAGAAGCAGCACGTCACGGGCCAGGAATCGCATGACCCGGTCGACCCTGAGCGCGGCCAGCCGGCGGATGAAAGCGGGCTCGACGCGGTGCAGCCACGCGTCCATGACGTAGCTGACGGCTGACGCGGCGACGAACCCCCACAGATGGGGGAGCAGAGCGAACAACGGTAACGCCGCATAGCTCGCCCCGAGCAGAAGCGCCAGCGCAAATCCGCCCCCTGTACGTATGCGCAGTGCGGCACGAAGCGGTTGGAGCATGGTTGCTCGATGTCCCTTCCAGGAGGCGGCTCAAAAGCCGACCGAGAGATGGGCAATACGTGTGTTCGACATGCAGATCGGGTGAACGGTTGCTTGACGAGAGGTAAATTTCTCGGCATGCGAACCGGGCGGACCCGAGGCGCCTGCTTCAGGACCTGCTCGACACTCGGTCGACCCTCAGGCGTACGCCGCCGTGTCCACCGTCTGCAGTCGGGTTGGACGGCGCGCGGGCCCGCGGTGCGGGAGCCGGGGGATGCGGCGCTCACGTCCGTTGAATTGCCGTGATCACCGCGCCACCGCGGCCGGACCCCAGAGAAAAGGACACGAGGCGCGGGCACCCGGGATCGCGCCGGACGCCTGGAGGGGGTGGCCTGCGCAACAGCTGCGCACCGGGCGGGGATCCGTGCACCGGTGATGGCGGGGCCAGCCGCTGCTGCGGCGCACCGGACCGGTCTCCCAGCTCCTGTGTACCGTCCCTCAGCGATTCCTTGAGCCGGGGCGCCGGGAGCATCTCGTCTCCTGGAGCGGCGTCATCGGACCGTGTCGGGGTCTCGTAGCGATGTCAGCGCGATGACGGCGAAACCACTCGTCTCGCAGAGAGCTCCCCATCGGCCGGGCGAGCCGGCTCCCACCTCTCGCGCCAGGAACACGGCAGAGCTGCACGGAGAGGGACGAAGCGCGGGTTCGTCGAAGTACCCGCGTCTCGTGTCCGATCCGGCACCGGGCGATCCTCGGACCGTGCTGTTGGTGACCTCCCCGGCCGGGCGGGCCGACCGGGAGGGCGGTGCGGTGCACCTCGGCAAGACCGGCGCGTCCGACGGAATCAGGGCGGGCCGGACCACCGGCACGTCCACGAAGTGGATCGAAAAAATCCAGCCGTATCTGGTGGGCGCTCGAAACGGCCGGTTCAGCGCACCTTGCTCCGTCGAACCGGCAGACCGGTCTGGACGGCTTCCCGGCGCGAGCCTGCAAGCCGTGAAGGGCGAGGACGCGATCGCGAGCAGGGCGAACATCGACGAACCACGGGCAAACGAAGCAGGGCCCCGGTCGTGAGATACCTCACGACCGGGGCCCTTACGTGCTTCAGCCAGGCTGTGCGTCGCCTCACGACCCTCAGCAAACGAGAAACGGGCCCCTGCCGTGACTTTCGTCACTCGCAGCGACCCGTTTCGTCGTTTTCTCGACGTGCGCGAGGGGGGAGTTGAACCCCCACGCCCTTGCGGGCACTGGAACCTGAATCCAGCGCGTCTGCCTATTCCGCCACCCGCGCATTGGGTGTGTCCTCGGCCCCTCCCCGTAGTGGTTCGGCGCCTTCCGACACCAGAACATTAGCACGCTGATCGGGGTGGATTCACATCCCTTTCCGCCGCCCCGGACCCCACCCGCCTGAGCGGCATCGCCGCACGGTGACGTCACACCTCGAACAGAAACGGTGCCACGTCCCGGACACGCACGCATGGACGGGTCTCAATGGGCATGGATGGGCATGGATGCGCATGGATCTGCTCCCATCCCCTCCACAAGAACCACTTCACGTATCAACCTCGTACCGGTAGCCCCCGTCTCCCCAGGCGCCGGACGGAGTGCACAGCCGCATGCGGGACACTGGTCCACAGCCCCTCTACGATCCATGGCAGGGCGGCTCGCACGAGCACGGCCGAAGGAGTTCGAAGGGGCCCCCGGAGGGAACTCCGAGGGAACTCCGTCCGGCGTCGACACCGGTCGGTCGGGCAGGCAGGGGGAACCAGCCGATCGACCGGGGCGTGGATACGATCAGTAAGCAGTACCAGGTGGACGGTGCGCGGATCGGCGCACCGGGCAGTAGACGCAGTGGACAGGGCAGTACACAGGACGGCGACGACGGAGGAGGTGCCCCATGGGAGTCCTGAAGAAATTCGAGCAGCGGCTCGAAGGCCTGGTCAACGGCACCTTCGCCAAGGTGTTCAAGTCCGAGGTGCAGCCCGTGGAGATCGCGGGAGCACTCCAGCGGGAGTGCGACAACAACGCGACCATCTGGAACCGTGACCGCACCGTCGTCCCCAATGACTTCATCGTCGAACTGAGCACCCCCGACTACGAGCGGCTCAGCCCGTACTCCGGACAGCTCGGTGACGAACTCGCCGGCATGGTGCGCGACTACGCCAAGCAGCAGCGCTACACCTTCATGGGCCCCATCAAGGTGCACCTGGAGAAGGCGGAGGACCTCGACACCGGCCTGTACCGGGTGCGCAGCCGCACGCTCGCCTCCTCCAGCAGCCAGGCGGGGCCCACCGGCCCCGGCCCCGCGGGCCCCGGCACGGGCTCCCCGCCCGCCGGCCGTCCCGGCGGCTACGGGTACCCGCCCGCCGGCCGCCCCGGCGGCTACGGGTACCCGCCGGCCGCTCCCGCGGGAGCCCCGCCCATGCCGGCCGCGCCGCCCGGCGGCTACGGCTACCCGCCGGCGGCGGGCGGCCAGCGGCCCCCCGCCGCACCTCCGTCCGCCGGCCGCACCCGCTACTGGGTGGAGATCAACGGCAACCGCCACCAGATCTCCAACGCGACGCTGGTACTGGGCCGCAGCACCGAGGCCGACGTGCGGATCGACGACCCCGGCGTCTCCCGCCGGCACTGCGAGATCCGGACCGGAACGCCCTCGACGATCCAGGATCTCGGGTCCACCAACGGCATCGTGGTGGACGGACAGCACACCACCCACGCTACGCTCCGCGACGGCTCGCGGATCGTCGTGGGCAGCACCACCATCATTTACCGGCAAGCCGAAGGGTGAAGCGGGGGCAATGTCAGAGCTGACCCTCACGGTCATGCGGCTGGGTTTCCTGGCCGTACTGTGGCTGTTCGTGATCGTGGCCGTGCAGGTCATCCGCAGTGACCTCTTCGGTACGCGGGTCACCCAGCGCGGAGCACGCCGGGAGGCCACCCGGCCGCAACAGAGCGCCCGGCAGGCACCGCCGCCGCAGCGTCAGCAGTCCGGGGGCGGCCGCCGCGGCCGCAACGCCCCCACCAAGCTGGTCGTGACCGAGGGCACCCTCACCGGCACCACCGTCGCGCTCCAGGGCCAGACCATCACACTGGGCCGGGCGCACGACAGCACGATCGTGCTGGACGACGACTACGCCTCCAGCCGCCATGCCAGGATCTACCCGGACCGCGACGGCCAGTGGATCGTCGAGGACCTGGGCTCCACGAACGGCACGTACCTGGACCGGTCCCGGCTGACGACACCCACACCGATTGGACCGGGTGCGCCGATCCGCATCGGCAAGACCGTCATCGAGCTGCGGAAGTAGTGCTACACCAATGACAGAACGCGAGCGGAGCGAGCACACGGCGGGGGTCCCGACCCAGGACCCCGGCGCGCTCCCGACCGGAGGGTGGGCAGTGTGGCTCGACACGACCGGCTGTACCCGGAGCCGACGGGCGAGGTGCGCATGAGCCTGTCCCTGCGCTTCGCCGCCGGATCACACAAGGGGATGATCCGGGAGGGCAACGAGGACTCCGGTTACGCGGGTCCCCGCCTGCTCGCCATCGCCGACGGCATGGGCGGCGCCGCGGCCGGCGAGGTCGCCTCCTCCGAGGCCATCTCCACCATCGTCGCGCTCGACGACGACGTTCCCGGCTCCGACCTGCTCACCTCCCTCGGTGCGGCAGTGCAGCGCGCCAACGACCAGCTGCGCATGATGGTCGAGGAGGACCCCCAGCTCGAGGGCATGGGCACCACCCTGACCGCCCTGCTGTGGACCGGCCAGCGCCTCGGCATGGTGCACGTCGGCGACTCCCGGGCCTACCTCCTGCGCGACGGCGTCCTCACCCAGATCACCCAGGACCACACCTGGGTGCAGCGGCTGGTGGACGAGGGCCGGATCACCGAGGAGGAGGCGACCACCCACCCCCAGCGGTCCCTGCTCATGCGGGCCCTCGGCAGCGGCGAACACGTCGAACCCGACCTCTCCATCCGCGAGGTCCGGGCCGGCGACCGGTACCTGATCTGCTCCGACGGCCTGTCCGGTGTGGTCTCCCACCAGACCCTGGAAGAGGCCCTGGCGGGCTACCAGGGCCCCGAGGACACCGTGCAGACCCTGATCGAGCTGGCGCTGCGCGGCGGCGGCCCGGACAACATCACCGTGATCGTCGCCGACGTCCTCGACCTCGACACCGGTGACACCCTGGCCGGCCAGCTCTCCGACACCCCGGTCGTGGTCGGCGCCGTCGCCGAGAACCAGAACCAGCCGAACGACGGCAGCGCCATGCAGACCCCGGCCGGCCGCGCCGCCGGTCTCGGCCGCCGACGCGGCCAGGGCGGCGGCGGGGGCGAGTTCGGTCCGCCCGGCAGCGGGGACGTCACCGGCTTCATCCAGACCGACGGCTTCGGCTACGACGAGAACGACTTCGTCAAGCCCCGCAAGAGCCGAAAGTGGATCAAGCGCTCCTTCTACAGCCTGCTCACCCTCGCCGTCCTCGGCGGCGGCGTGTACGGCGGCTGGCGCTGGACGCAGACCCAGTACTACGTCGGCACCAACGGCGAGCACGTCGCGCTCTACCAGGGCATCAGCCAGGACCTGGCCTGGGTCTCGCTGTCGCGGGTCGAGAAGGACCACCCCGAGATCGAACTCAAGTACCTACCGCCCTACCAGCGGAAGCTGGTCGAGGCGACCATCGCCGAGGGCGACCTGCACGGCGCCCGGTCGAAGATCGACGAACTCGCGGTACAGGCCTCCGCATGCAGGAAGGAGGCCGAGCGGCGCGCCGCAGAGAGCGAGAGCAACGCGAAGACCGGCGAGGGCGAGGCCGGAGGCACCACGGGAACCACACCCGCCTCCTTCACGTCCAACACGCCGACGCCGAACCCCTCGGGTTCGACCGAGGCCCCGCAGAAGTCCACGCCCCAGTCCACGACCGCACCTACTCCCAGCCCCGGCCCCAGCCTCTCGGAGGAAGAGCAGAAGGTCGTCTCGCTGTGCGGTAAGCAGTAGGCAAGCCGTGAGAGGCCCTGTCACACGATGAGCAGTACTACCAACCCATCGGCGCAGCACACGTCCACGATCGGCGCGATCGGGGCGCCGAGCCGGCGCAACACCGAGCTCGCGCTGCTGGCGTTCGCCGTCGTCATCCCGGTCTTCGCCTACGCCAACGTCGGGCTGGCCCTCAACAACGAGGTCCCGACCGGCCTGCTGAGCTACGGCCTCGGCCTCGGCCTGCTGGCGGGCATCGGCCACATCGTCGTACGGAAGTTCGCGCCGTACGCGGACCCGCTGATGCTGCCGCTGGCCACCCTGCTCAACGGACTCGGGCTCGTCGCCATCTGGCGGTTGGACCAGTCGGAACTACTGCAGCAGATCCACCAGGCGGGCACCGCCGCCCCCAGGCAGCTGATCTACACCGCCCTGGGCATCGCACTGTTCGTCGCGGTGCTGATCTTCCTCAAGGACCACCGCGTCCTGCAGCGCTACACCTACATCTCCATGCTCGGCGCACTGGTCCTGCTCCTGCTGCCGCTGGTGCCCGGCCTCGGCCAGAACATCTACGGCGCGAAGATCTGGATCAAGATCGGCAGCTTCACCATCCAGCCCGGTGAGTTCGCCAAGATCGTCCTGGCGATCTTCTTCGCCGGCTACCTGATGGTGAAGCGCGACGCGCTCGCCCTGGCCAGCCGCCGCTTCATGGGCCTCTACCTGCCCCGCGGACGCGACCTCGGCCCGATCCTCGTCGTCTGGGCGATCTCGATCCTCATCCTGGTCTTCGAGACCGACCTCGGCACCTCGCTCCTGTTCTTCGGCATGTTCGTGATCATGCTGTACGTCGCCACCGAGCGGACCAGCTGGATCGTCTTCGGCCTGCTGATGTCCGGCGCCGGCGCCGTCGGCGTGGCCAGCTTCGAACCACACGTCCAGCAGCGTGTCCAGGCCTGGCTCGACCCGATGAAGGAGTACACCCTCAGCCGGGCGGGCCAGGGAGGCCACTCCGAGCAGGCCATGCAGGCCCTGTGGGCCTTCGGCTCCGGCGGCACCCTCGGCACCGGCTGGGGCCAGGGCCACTCCGACCTCATCCGGTTCGCCGCCAACTCCGACTTCATCCTCGCCACCTTCGGCGAGGAACTGGGCCTGGCCGGCATCATGGCGCTGCTGCTGCTCTACGCACTGATCGTGGAACGCGGCGTACGCACCGCCCTCGCCGCCCGCGACCCGTTCGGCAAGCTGCTCGCCATCGGCCTGTCCGGTGCCTTCGCACTCCAGGTCTTCGTCGTCGCCGGCGGCGTCATGGGCCTGATTCCGCTGACCGGTATGACGATGCCCTTCCTGGCGTACGGCGGTTCGTCCGTCATCGCCAACTGGGCACTGATCGGCATCCTGCTCAGAATCAGCGACACCGCCAGGCGCCCGGCCCCCGCACCCGCCACCAACCCCGACGTCGAGATGACCCAGGTGGTCCGCCCGTGAACAAGCCCCTGCGCCGAATCGCGATCTTCTGCGGCCTCCTCATCCTCACCCTCCTCATCCGCGACAACTGGCTGCAGTACGTCAAGGCGGACGAGCTGAGGACCGACGAGCACAACCGCCGGGTCGCCATCGAGCGGTACGCGTCCCCGCGCGGCGACATCATCGTCGGCGGCGAGCCGATCACCGGGCACACCACCACCAAGGGCGACTTCAAGTACAAGCGCACCTACAAGAACGGCGCCATGTGGGCGCCGGTCACCGGCTTCGTCTCGCAGGCCTTCGGCGCCAACCAGCTGGAGTCCATCGAGGACGGCATCCTCACCGGAAACGACGACCGCCTGTTCTTCCGCAACACGCTCGACATGCTGACGGGCAAGAACAAGGAGGGCGGCAACGTCGTCACCACCCTCAACGCCGACGCGCAGAAGGCCGCTTACCAGGGCCTGAAGAAGCAGGGCGGCAAGGGTTCGGTCGTCGCCCTCGAACCGTCCACCGGCAAGATCCTGGCGCTGGCCTCCTTCCCGTCGTACGACCCGTCCACGATCGCCGGCGACGGCAACTCCGACGCCGAGGCGTGGCAGAAGCTGCAGAAGAAGAACAACCCCGACGACCCGATGCTGAACCGGGCACTGCGCGAGGTCTACCCGCCCGGCTCCACCTTCAAGGTCCTCACCGCCGCCGCCGCCCTGGAGGAGGGGCTGTACAAGAGCGCGGACGAGAAGACCGACACCCCGCTGCCCTGGACCATGCCGGGCACCACGACCGAGCTGCCGAACGACGGCGACATCCCCTGCGAGGACGCCACCCTGCGCGAAGCGCTCCGGGTCTCCTGCAACACCGTCTTCGGCAAGATCGGCTCGGACCTCGGCAACGACACGATGCTCGAGTACGCCAAGAAGTTCGGCTTCACCGAGGAACAGTTCGTCCCGGTCCGCTCCAGCGCCTCGGTCTTCTCCGACGACATGGAGCCGTCGCAGACCGCGCTCTCCTCCATCGGCCAGTTCAACACCGCCGCCACCCCGCTGCAGATGGCCATGGTCACCGCCGCCATCGCCAACAACGGCACCCTGATGAAGCCGTACATGGTCGACGAACTCCAGGCCCCGAGCCTCGACACCATCGAGAAGACGGACCCGGAGAAGCTGAGCGAGCCGATGTCGGCGGAGAACGCCCAGATACTCCAGTCGATGATGGAGACCGTCGTCTCCGAGGGCACCGGCGGCAACGCGAAGATCGAGGGCGTCACCGTCGGCGGCAAGACGGGTACCGCCCAGCACGGCGTGGACAACAGCGAGAACCCCTACGCGTGGTTCATCTCCTACGCCAAGGGCGAGGACGGCAGCTCGCCGGTGGCCGTGGCCGTGATCATCGAGGACGACGACGCCGTGCGCGGCGACATCTCCGGAGGTGGCCTCGCGGCCCCGATCGCGAAGAGCGTGATGGAGGCGGTCCTCAAGGGCAAGCAGTGACCCCGGTCACGTCCGCTTCACATCGGTGCACGTTGCGGTACCGGTCCTGTATCGGCTGCGGAACTTGGCCAGGTCACACAAAGCGAGCCGGGTACGGTAGGGCCCGGACGGCAGCCTCCGGCCGCACGAACGTGCCGACCGGGACCGACGGAGAGGGCTGGTAGTTAGCTATGGAAGAGCCGCGTCGCCTCGGCGGCCGGTACGAACTGGGCCACGTGCTCGGCCGCGGTGGCATGGCGGAGGTCTACCTCGCGCATGACACCCGCCTCGGCCGCACCGTTGCTGTGAAGACGCTACGCGCCGACCTCGCGCGCGACCCGTCCTTCCAGGCCCGGTTCCGCCGGGAGGCCCAGTCGGCCGCCTCGCTCAACCATCCCGCGATCGTCGCGGTCTACGACACGGGCGAGGACTACATCGACGGGGTGTCCATCCCGTACATCGTCATGGAGTACGTCGACGGCTCCACCCTCCGGGAACTCCTGCACAGCGGTCGCAAGCTGCTGCCGGAGCGGACGCTGGAGATGACCATCGGCATCCTCCAGGCGCTGGAGTACTCGCACCGGGCCGGCATCGTCCACCGCGACATCAAGCCGGCGAACGTCATGCTGACACGCAACGGCCAGGTCAAGGTCATGGACTTCGGCATCGCCCGCGCGATGGGCGACTCCGGCATGACGATGACCCAGACCTCCGCGGTCATCGGCACCGCACAGTACCTCTCGCCCGAGCAGGCCAAAGGCGAGCAGGTCGACGCCCGCTCCGACCTCTACTCCACCGGCTGCCTGCTCTACGAACTGCTGACCGTCCGTCCCCCGTTCGTCGGCGACTCCCCCGTCGCGGTCGCCTACCAGCACGTCCGCGAGGAACCGCAGGCACCGAGCGTCTTCGACCCCGAGGTCACGCCCGAGATAGACGCGATCACGCTGAAGGCGCTCGTCAAGGACCCCGACTACCGCTACCAGTCGGCCGACGAGATGCGCGCCGACATCGAGGCCTACCTCGACGGCCAGCCGGTCGCCGCCACCGCGGCGATGGGCTCGGTCGGCTACGGCGGCTACCCCGACGGCCAGGCGACGACGGCTCTGCGCACGGACGCCGGCGCCGCCACCTCGATGCTGCCGCCCATGAACCCGGACGACGGCGGCTACGGCTACGACGACCGCCCCAACAGGCGCCGCCAGCAGCAGAAGAACAACACCTCGACGATATTGCTGGTCGCGGCGGGCGTCCTGGTCCTGATCGGCGCGATCCTGCTCGGCCGCTCGATCTTCAGCGGCAACGGCGGCGTGGGCAACGACGACGTCCGGGTCCCGAACTTCCTCGGCAAGACAGAGACCGAAGCCGAGAAGCTGGCCACCAACTCCGACCTGCTCCTCGAGTTCACCTCCAAGCCCTGCGAGAACCAGACCAAGGGCAAGATCTGCGACCAGGACCCCGAACCGAACACAGAAGTCAAGAAGGATTCCACCGTCAACCTGGTGGTGTCCACCGGGGCGCCCAAGGTGGTGGTGCCGAGTGTCGTCGGCGACAGCATCGACGACGCCAAGGCCGAGCTCGAGGGCGACAAGTACGAGTTCGTCGTGGAGACGGAGGAGAAGGAGGCCCAGGAGAACCCGGGCACCGTCCTCCAGCAGGACCCGCCTCTCGGCGAAGAGGTGGAGAAGGGCACCACCATCACCCTCACCGTCGCCAAGGCGGTCGCCAGGTCGACCGTCCCGGACGTCCTCGGCAGGACGTGCGACGAGGCCAGGGCGCAGGTGACCGACAATGAGCTGGTGCCGAGCAGCTGCACCGAGCGGGAGGTCGACGACCCGAACCAGGTCGGCAAGGTCATCGAGACCACGCCGCAGAAGGGCCAGCAGGTCGACAAGAACTCCCCGGTGCAGATCGTCATCGGCAAGGCCAAGGAGGCCGAGAAGGTCGCCGTCCCCAACATCGTCGGCCAGCCGCTCAAGGACGCCCAGAAGGCGCTCCAGGACATCGGGCTGGTGGTCGAGATCAAGGGCTCGCAGGATCCCAACTCCCTCGTCTTCCGCGCCGACCCCGGCCCGGGCAACCCGGTCGACAAGGGAACGACGGTCACCCTGTTCACCCCGGACCAGGGCGGCAACAACGGCGGCGGCCCCGGTGGCTTCTTCGGCGGCCTCACCGGCGGCAACAGGGACGACTGACACCTCCCGGAACGCCCCGAACACGCCCGGAGCCCCGGCCCCCTCTCGGAGGGCGCCGGGGCTCTGACGTACCCGCGTACAGGCATGTACAGAACTGACCTCCTCCAAGGGGGCCAGTGGGATCCAGTCCCGCTCCCGAGCCTCCCTCTGTGATGTCCTGAACGCGCTGACCTGCGGCAATCCGGGAGTGACAACGTGTCACTCCCGTTGGCCGGTTATCCACAGGCCCCCCGGAGCCCCCTCTCACCCACCCACAGCGGAACCCGGTCCTTGAACGCACGTCCCCACCCCGCTCGTGCCTTCGCATGCCACGGGTCGTTGAACGGGTGGGGTGGCGCGCTGAGTTCTGCCCCGATCACGAGATCCGAAGGGACAGACGATGATCAAGGAATCAGTCCTGCTGGAATCGCCGTCGCTGCGCAGCAGCGTGCTGGACCGCACGGACGTGCTCGACAGGGTCAAGGCCCTGTCGCTGCTGCCGGACGGTATGCATGTGACGACGGCGATGGTGGCGGTGTACTTCGAGGTGGCCGATACGGTCGTCAACAACCTGCTCAGCCGCCACCGCCAAGAGCTCCAGTCCAACGGGATGCGGGTGCTGCGTGGCTCAGAGCTGCAGAACTTCAAGGAACTCAACCTGAGTTCCTATGGCCACCCACAGCCTCGTTCCGCTCTCGCCATCTGGTCCCGCCGCGCCGTCCTCAATGTCGCCATGCTCCTCCGGGACAGCGAAGTCGCACGTCAGGTGCGTGTGTACCTGCTCGATGTGGAGCACCTGGCCCGCACACAGCCTGTGGAAAACCCTGCTCCCGCAGACTTCACCTCTCTCGACGCCCGCATCGACCGGCGCATCACCCACATCCTCGGCAAGACGGTCGTGCCGATGTTCAACGCCTTGATCGCCACATCCGGTGAGCACCGCCGCGAACTCATCGAACTCCGTGCAGACATCGAGAACGTCGAGCGTGTGTTGTGCCGGCACCACCGACAGATCAGCAGCCTGGAAGGACGGACTCCGACAGCCCGGGGCGAAGACTCCATCGCGGGCATGACCTGGCAGGCACTCGAACGCCACGTGGCCGACCTGCTGCGCCGGGACGACTGCAGGAACGTCGTCGTACGACAGCCCCACACCGACCGGGGCATCGACATCACCGCACGCACGGCCGACGGCCGCACCGTCGCCGTCCAGTGCAAGAACCGAGCGGGTCACCGAGCCGTGCCGAGCTCGGACATGCAGAGGTTCGCCGGAGCCGCGCGAGCCGTCGAACGCTTCGACGTCGCCCTGTTCGTCACCACTTCCCGTTTCAGCCCGGAAGCACAAGCGATCGCCGACCTGAGCGGAGTCCTCACCGTGAACCGTGAGGAACTGGAGGCGTGGAGCGCCGGAGCACGGCTGAAGGCACTGCGCTAGGTCCGAGAGACGAAGGTCCGAAGCCGCAAAGGCGAGTTGCGGCTTCGGGCCTTCGTCATGTTAGGGGACCGAAGTCCTGCAGAACCTCGGTCAGCGCAGTTCCTCCGGCGGGGTCCG
Organism: Streptomyces sp. NPDC050388; assembly: GCF_040655635.1. Taxonomy (NCBI): domain Bacteria; kingdom Bacillati; phylum Actinomycetota; class Actinomycetes; order Kitasatosporales; family Streptomycetaceae; genus Streptomyces; species Streptomyces sp. NPDC050388. Next base: position 45,667 of record NZ_JBFAKH010000004.1, on the reverse strand, counting down.
GTCCTTGTCGACCTTCTCCGTGCGGACCAGTTCGCCCCAGACGATGTAGCGGTACGTGCTGGTGTACACCGGGGTGCAGGTCGTCAGGGTGATGTAGTGGCCGGCCTTCTTGCGGCCGGACTCCTCGGGGACCTTGGAGAGGACCTCGATGTTGTACTTCGAGGTCTCGGGAAGGATCGCGTAGGTCTTGTAGACGTACCAGGTGTCCTTCGTCTCGAAGACGATCGGGTCGCCTTCCTTGATCTTGTGGATGTCGTGGAACTTGGCCCCGTGGCCGTCCCGGTGCGCGGCCAGCGAGAAGTTGCCCTTCTTGCCGGACGTCGGCAGGGTCGCCTTCACCGGGTCGGTGTAGTAGCCGGCGACGCCGTCGTTGAGCACCTCCATCGTGGTGCCCTTCTCGACCAGGATGTCGTTGCCCATCGCGGGCACGTGCAGGAAGCCGATCCCGTCCTTGCTGTCGTAGGAGGCGGGGCCACCGCCGGTGCCGTCGCCGGGCCCCTGGGCCCAGTTGTCCCGTACCTTGTCCGCCTGCTTGTCCGCCGCGCGATCGGCGAGCACGTTCGTCCACCACAGCGAGTAGACGACGAACAGGCCGAGCAGCAGGCCCACGGTGATGAGAAGTTCTCCGAGCGCGCTCACCGCGATCGCGACCGGCCCCGTGCGGCGGCGCGCCGGAGGCGACGGTGACGCGGGCATGGCGGTGTGCTCTTCGGTGTCGTCGGCGGTCGCTGCCACGTTTCCTCTGCCCTTAACTGACGAGCGCATCCGGCTTGCCCTTGCTGCGCGGCCGTTCCTCGTCCATCTTGCCCCAGACGATCATGCGGTACTTGCTGGTGAACTCCGGCGTGCAGGTGGTCAGCGTGATGTAGCGGCCGGGTTCCTTGAAGCCCGATCCCTTCGGGATCGGTTCGAGCACGCTGATGTTGCTCGGCGAGGTCACCGGCAGGATCGACTCCATCTTGTAGACGAAGTACGTGTCCTGCGTCTCCACCACGATCGGGTCGCCCTGCTCCAGCCGGTTGATGTACCGGAACGGCTCCCCGTGCGTGTTGCGGTGCCCCGCGACCCCGAAGTTGCCCTCCTTCTCGTCGGGCATCGCCGTCTTCAGCGCGCCCTCCGCGTAGTGGCCCACCATGCCCCGGTCGAGCACCTTCTTGCTGTCGATCCCCTCGGCGATCGGCACGACCACGTCCAGCCGCGGAATGTGCAGCAGCGCGAAACCCTTGCCCGGTTCGAACGCTCCCGGACTGCGCTTGCCGTTGGCCCAGTCGCTCTGGAGGTCACTGGCCTCCTGGCCGGCCTGTGCCTGCGCGCGCACATTCGTCCACCACAGCTGGTAGGTGACGAACAGCAGCATCAGCACACCGCAGGTGATGAACACCTCGCCAATCCCCCGGCTCGCGACGACGGCGGCACTCGGCTTCCGCTCCCGTGCCCGCCGCCGCGCCTCCACACGCGAGAGCGGCGCCTGTGGCGCGTCGTGGCCGTGGGACGCGCCCGGGGCCTCGGCGGGCCGATTCGCGCCGCCACGGCGTCCCTGACGCTTCTTGGCGGCCTTCCTGCGCGCCGCCCGGCCTCCGGGAGCCGCGGAAGCCGCCGAGGACTCCCCGCGCGAACCGTGCGTCGCGGGCCCCGTGCCCGCGTCGTACTCCGTGCGCTCCGGCGGATCGGGGATCCGCAGCGCCACCGTCTCCTCGTCGACGGGCGGCAGATACGCGGTACTGTCGTCGGCCCCGGCAGCACCGCCCCCGACCGCGCCCGCACCGCCGTAGGAGTAGGCGCCCTGCTGAGTGGTGTCGTACCAGCCGCCGTCCTCGAACGTGCCGGGCGCCCCGTACGCGCCGGGCCCCCCGTACGGCTGCTGCCCGTACGGGGTCCCCTGCTCGCCGCCGGCGCCGTACGAGGAACCGTCCGTGAAGGACTGCCCGTATCCGGCACCGGACTCGCGCTCGGGGCGCAGCGCGGTCACGCCGACGACCTGCCCACCACCGGGGCCAGCCCCGCCGATCTCGCCACCGCCCCGTCGTCCCCGCACTCCACCAGCCAGTTGGCGAGCATCCGGTGCCCGTGCTCGGTGAGCACCGACTCGGGATGGAACTGCACGCCCTCGACGAGCAGTTCACGGTGGCGCAGACCCATCACGATGCCGTCCGGTGTCCGGGCCGTCACCTCCAGCTCCGCCGGTACGGTGGCCGGCTCGGCCGCCAGGGAGTGGTAGCGCGTCGCCGTGAACGGCGAGGGCAGGCCCGCGAAAACGCCCTTGCCCCCGTGCTCGACCGGCGAGGTCTTCCCGTGCAGCAGCTCGGGTGCGCGGTCCACCACACCGCCGTAGGCCACCTGCATGGCCTGCATACCGAGGCAGACGCCGAAGACGGGCACTCCGGCCGACGCGCAGTGCCGCACCATGTCCACGCAGACACCGGCCTGTTCAGGGGTCCCGGGCCCCGGGGACAGCAGCACGCCGTCGAAGTCGTCCTGCGCGTGCGCCGTCGACACCTCGTCGTTGCGCAGGATCTCGCACTCGGCGCCCAGCTGGTACAGGTACTGGACCAGGTTGAAGACGAAGCTGTCGTAGTTGTCGACGACGAGAATGCGCGCGCTCACTGGTTGTCCACCGTCACATCGTTGAAGGGCAGCAGCGGCTCGGCCCAGGGGAAGACGTACTGGAAGAGGACATAGACCACGGCGATGATCAGCACGAGTGAGATGAGCGCCTTCGCCCATCCGTTCCCCGGCAGATGCCGCCAGATCCAGCTGTACATGCCGTCCCTTCCGTCGCACCACGGCACCGGACCCACGCCGTTCGTCACCAGACTAACGGCGCAACGCCTCCGGTTTCCCGGCCTCCACAGGCTGCGTGGAGTCCGGATGCGCCCGGACGGTCGGCCGATGACCGTGCCCCCGTTCCGGTTCGCACGTCGTCAGCGTCGGACAGCGGCCGGGACGCGTGTATCCGGAAGTACGTGGCGCAGGGTCGATCACCTCGATGTCCGAGGGAACGGTTTCGTACGGACGGGGCCCACCGGCGGCCCGCGTCCCCGCTCCCGTAGTCCGTCCGGCCCGGGGCCCGCCCCGTGGGCCCTACCGCACCGGCTTCGCGTAGTGCAGGTCCACTGTGCCCGAGTAGCCGGGCAGGGTCACCGCCCCCTCGTCCTCGACCTTCCAGCCGAGCCCGTAGACGTTGACGTACACCATGTAGTTCTGGATCGACGGGGAGGCCGCGAGCGCGTTCTTCAGCTTCTCCGGATCGCCGACCGCCGTGATCTTGTACGGCGGCGAGTAGACGCGGCCCTGGAGGATCAGGGTGTTGCCCACACAGCGCACCGCACTGGTGGAGATCAGCCGCTGGTCCATGACCTTGATGCCCTCGGCGCCGCCCTGCCACATCGCGTTCACCACGGCCTGGAGGTCCTGCTGATGGATGACCAGGTAGTCGGGCTGCGGCTCGGGATATCCGGGAAGCTTGGCGGTGGCGTTCGGCGGGGCGTCGTCGAGCGTGACCGTGATGGCCTCGCCCTTGAGTTTCTGCGTGCCCGCGCGGTGCTCCAGGTCGGCGAGCTGGTCGTCCTCCGCCTCGGTCCTGCCGTCGTCACGCTCGGCGAGGGACTCGATGTCCCCCCGGAGCGCCCCGTTGGACTCCTCCAACTCGCCGTTCTTGTGGCTGCGCTCATGAATGAGGTCGGACAGTTTCAGCAGGGAGTCGTCCGTGCGGATGTTGGTGCCCTTCGCCGTGTTGAAGCTGGTGAAGAAGAGGAGACCCGCGAGGGCGAACACGCCCGCGGTGAGCATCCGGACGGGCCGGAAGCCGCGTCGGCGGACAGGGCTGGCTTCCGTCCCTGGGGAGTCGGCAGAATTGCTCAACGTACCCTTATCTCCTTCGGCGCCACGGAAGCACTACGCTAACTGACGCCCGGGGGAGCGCTCGGAGTCCCCTTGCAACCGCCCCGAGCACGACCCAGTTCCCTGCGCGGCCACGCAGCGCATCGACAGGAGAGACCCTCGTGCCGAAGTCACGTATCCGCAAGAAGGCCGACTACACGCCCCCGCCGGCGAAGCAGACGACCGATCTCAAACTGACCAGCAGCTCCTGGGTCGCACCGGTGATGCTGGCCCTGTTCCTGATCGGCCTGGCCTGGATCGTCGTGTTCTACGTCACCGACGGCAAGCTGCCCGTCGACGCGCTGGGCAACTGGAACATCGTGGTGGGCTTCGGATTCATCGCCGCCGGCTTCGGCGTCTCGACTCAGTGGAAGTAGCGCTGAGCGGTACGGCCCTGCCCCAGCACTGCCCCAACCCTGCCCTGGACCGCCCGGCGGTCCAGGGCAGAGTTGTCCGCCAGCTCCGGGCAGGGTTGTCCACCGAGTTATCCACAGGCATGTCCACAGCATGGGGAAAAGAAACGACGATCTGTGGATAACCTGTCGGAGATTGACGCCGGTGTGACAGAAGCACCAGCAACCGAAAGCGCGTTCGCGCGTCGCTGACCTGCAGAAACACTGATCAGCGACAGCAGGCACAGATGTTCCTGCACACTGTGCACAAGATCCGGCACAGACTGTGGACAACCGGTGCTCAAGCGAGCTGGGCCGTCCTCAGCAGGGTCATCAACACGATCACGGCAAGGACCAGTGCACAGGTTCCATACTGGATCAGAGCCCGCCGCTCGCGCGAGGCGTGGACCATGGCGTACCCGATCGCCACACCGGCGACGAGCCCTCCGATATGGGCCTGCCAGGCGATGTTGAAGCCCGGGCTGAAGGTGAAGGCCAGGTTGATCACCAGCAGGACGATGATCGGCCGTATGTCGTAATTGAGCCGGCGCACCAGAACGGCCATCGCGCCGAACAGCCCGAAAATGGCACCGGAGGCACCGAGCGAGGCCGTGGTCCCCGGGACCAGCAGATAGGTCAGCGCACCGCCCGCCAGGCCCGAAATCAGGTACAGCGCGAGGTAACGGGTCCGGCCGAGGGCCTGCTCCAGCGGACCGCCGAGCCACCACAGAGCGAGCATGTTGAAGAGGATGTGCCAGATCGCCTCGTGAGTGAACATCGAGGTGACCAGGCGGTACCACTCGCCCTCGGCGACGCCCTCGGCGGGGCCGAGCGGCGGCCAGGTCCCGATCAGCACGAGGTGGCCCAGCAGTGACGGCCAGACATGCACCGCGATGAACACCGCGATGTTGATCCCGAGCAGGATCTTGGTGATCAGCCGGGGGTCACCGGCGACGGTGCCGCCGGCGATCGTGCGGGGCATCGAGGCGGCGGGCGCGTGCCCAGTGCCCGGGCCTCCCCCACGGACGCATTCGGGGCACTGGAAACCGACCGAGGCGCTGACCATGCACTCGGGGCAGATCGGGCGTGCGCAGCGGGTACAGCGAACGCCGGTCTCGCGGTCCGGGTGGCGATAGCAGACCGGGACACTGCGGGCGTCCTGCGGGCTGCCTGCAGCCTGGTCGTCCATGGGATCCCCTAGGTCGTGTGGAAAAGGCCCCGCCCCGCCCATCCTTACGGATGAGCGGGGCGATTGGTTCCCTCTGGGGCTTTCGCACTCCTGGGGGCGGGGCCGCACTCGGCCCTTACGGCGTTCTCAGCCCTCGCGGATCTCGACCGACTCGATGACGACGTCGTTGACCGGACGGTCGGTCCGGGGGTTGGTCTGCGTGGCCGCGATGGTGTCGATCACCTTCTGGCTCGCGGCGTCGGTGACCTCGCCGAAGATGGTGTGCTTGCGGTTCAGCCACGCCGTCGGGGAGACGGTGATGAAGAACTGTGAGCCGTTGGTGCCCGGACCCGCGTTGGCCATGGCCAGCAGGTAGGGCTTGTCGAAGCGCAGGTCCGGGTGGAACTCGTCCTCGAACTGGTAGCCGGGACCGCCGGTGCCGTTGCCCAGCGGGTCACCGCCCTGGATCATGAAGCCACTGATCACCCGGTGGAAGACCGTGCCGTCGTAGAGCTTGTCCGTGGACTTGGCGCCCGTCTCCGGGTGGGTCCACTCCCGCTCGCCCTTGGCGAGCTCGACGAAGTTCTTGACGGTGATCGGCGCCTGGTTCGGGAAGAGCCGGACCTCGATGTCGCCGTTGTTGGTCTTCAGGGTGGCGTAGAGCTGATCAGCCACGATGTGCCTTCCGTTGTCTTTCCGTAACTCACCGATCCTCGCACGGACGGGGCGTCCAGTCGCCCGCCGTCCGTCCACAGGAGGGCAGCAGAGCCGAACCACTTGCAGAAAACCGGGTGAGTCCTTCCGTGACGGGGGCACCCGGGAACGATCCGTGGCATTGTCGACGACAAGCTCCCGTTCCCCCGTATTCATCCGCTATTGCACTCGATCAGTGCCATCGGCACCCGTATGCCCCTCCGCACATGCCCGGCAGCGAGGCGGAAGGCATGATCCGTAAATGGGTGGACAGTCGAAAAACGTACGCCACCGAGGAGGAGGAACCGTGACCCGCATCGATAGCGTGCGCGCCGCGACTGATTCGGCGAAGGACAGCGTGCTGCATGCCGCGGAAGTGGTGGCGCCCTACGCCGACACGGCCAAGGTGAAGGCCGCGCACTACGCACAGGAGGCGCGCGTACGGCTGGCGCCCAAGGTGACCCAGGCCGCGGGGCAGGCCCGTGTCCAGTACGGCGCCCATGTGCAGCCGTATCTGGAGCAGGCCCGGAGCCATGTGCCGCCGAAGGTCGATCTGGCTGCTCACGAGGCCGCCGTCCGGACCCGCAAGGCTGCCCAGCAGGCGGCGGACTACTCCCGGCCGAGGATCGAGCAGGCCAAGGCCGCCGCCGGTCCGGCGCGGGACGAGGCCGCGGCCCGCAGCGCGGCGGTACTGGCCGCACTGCGCGGTCAGGTCTCGGCCAAACAGATCCAGAAACTCGTCCGCAAACAGCGGCGGCGCGCGAAGGCCGGCCGGGCCGCGAAGGTGCTCGTGGTCCTGGGGGCCGTCGCCGGCGGTGCATTCGCCGCCTGGAAGTGGTGGGACAAGCAGGCCAACCCGGACTGGCTGGTGGAACCGCCGGCCGCGACCGATGTCGGGGAGCCGGGCGCGCTGTCGTCCGTGGACGGCAGCCGCGGCTCCAGCCTCGATCCCGAGGTCCGGGCGAAGGAGGCCGAGGAGGAGGCCGCCAAGCGCGACGAGCAGTCCTGACGCTCGGGCGGCATCGAAAGATGCGGCATCGAAAGATCTCGATGCCGTCGGTCTGCGACATCCATCGCCTGCGGTACCAACAGCCTGGTGGGGCGGGAGACTTCAGCGTCTTCCGCCGCACCGGGCTGTTTCACGTGAAACAGTCCGGTGGGCCCGGGGCCCGGCCCTGAAGCCAGGGCCTCGAAGGCTCCCTGGAGCCGTGGCGCCGTGGCGCCGAGCTCCTGGAGTTACCGAGAAAGAACCCCTCCCACCTGTTTTCCGCAGGTGGGAAGGGTTTCCTTGTGGAGCCTAGGGGAGTCGAACCCCTGACATCTGCCATGCAAAGACAGCGCTCTACCAACTGAGCTAAGGCCCCGTGTGTGAAGCGTCCACCAGGAACAAGCACATCCGGGTGGGCGCCGGAAACAAGAGTACCGGGTCCCCCGGGGGGTTCCGCAAAAAGATTGGGGGTCCCCGTGACCAACCACTCTCCGTAAGATGCTCGGCGTGGTTCGCTACAGCGAACCACGGTTCTTGGGGAAGCGATGGGGAGACGCAATGGACGCCGCACAGCAGGAAGCGACCGCAAGAGCGCGGGAACTGCAGCGGAACTGGTACGGGGAGCCGCTGGGGACGCTCTTCCGTAAGCTCATAGACGACCTCGGCCTCAACCAGGCTCGTCTCGCTGGGGTACTGGGGCTGTCCGCACCGATGCTGTCGCAGCTGATGAGCGGTCAGCGGGCGAAGATCGGCAATCCCGCGGTGGTCCAGCGGGTGCAGCTGCTGCAGGACCTGGCGGGCCAGGTTGCGGACGGCAGTGTCAGCGCGGCCGAGGCGACCGAGCGCATGGAGGAGATCAAGAAGTCGCAGGGGGGTTCGGTGCTCAGCAACACCACACAGACGACGAGCAGTTCGGGCGCACCCACGGTCAAGCGGGTGGTGCGGGAGATCCAGTCACTGCTGCGTTCGGTGGCTGCTGCCGGCGACATCATCGACGCCGCCGACGCCCTCGCCCCGACCCACCCCGAGCTGGCAGAGTTCCTCCGGGTCTACGGCGCCGGCCGCACCTCCGACGCGGTCGCGCACTACCAGTCCCACCAGAACTGATCCCCCGGCCGCAGTCGGGGCAGGGGCAGAAGGGGTAAGCAAAGGGGCAGGGCAAGGGGAGATCCCGCTGGGGGAGGAGCGACGCACAGCCATGGGTGAGGTCTTTGCCGGCCGGTACGAGCTGGTCGACCCGATCGGGCGCGGGGGTGTCGGTGCCGTCTGGCGTGCCTGGGACCACCGCCGTCGCCGCTACGTGGCGGCCAAGGTCCTGCTGCAGAGCGACGCCCACTCCCTGCTCCGTTTCGTGCGCGAGCAGGCCCTGCGGATCGATCACCCCCATGTGCTCGCCCCCAGCAGCTGGGCCGCCGACGACGACCAGGTCCTGTTCACCATGGACCTGGTCGCCGGCGGCTCACTGGTTCACCTCATCGGTGACTACGGACCCCTGCCGCCGGCGTTCGTCGGTACCCTGCTCGACCAGCTGCTGGCGGGGCTCACCGCGGTGCACACGGAAGGCGTCGTGCACCGCGACATCAAGCCCGCCAACCTGCTCCTGGAAGCCACCGGCACGGGCAGACCGCGTCTGCGGGTGTCCGACTTCGGTATCGCCATGCGGCTCGGTGAACCGCGCCTGACCGAGACCGACCTGGTGGTGGGCACGCCCGGCTATCTCGCGCCGGAGCAGCTGCTGGGCTCCGAACCGGACTTCCCCGCGGACCTGTTCGCGGTGGGTCTGGTCGCGCTGTATCTGCTGGAGGGCGCCAAACCGGACGCCAAGGCGCTCATCCAGTACTTCACCGAGCACGGCACGCCCGGGGCTCCCCAGGGCATCCCCGACCCGCTGTGGCAGGTCGTGGCCACCCTGTTGCAGCCGGACCCGCAGGCACGGTTCCGTACGGCCACGGGGGCGCGCAAGGCCCTGGCCGCGGCCAGGGAGCTCCTCCCGGTGCCCGGCCCCGACGACGAGTTGATCGAGATCTTCGACCAACTCGGCCCGCTTCCCCCGGGTTTCGGTCCCGAAGGCCCGCTGAAGGCGGCTTCGGGCGTGCGCTCGGCCCCGAGCCGTCCGGGAGGGGCGGGACAGCACCCGGAGGGCGGGGAGGCGGGCCGCCCGTCCGGAGCCGGAGCGGCAGGCGCTCCGCTCGGAACCTCCGGGCGTGGCGACTCCCCCTCCCGTTCCGACCCGGGTCACGGCGGCGCCTCCCCCCATGGGGGCGGGGCCGGCCGCCCGGTTCCCGCGAGCCGGCCCACCGCGACCGGTGTCGTCGGCACCGGCCCGGCACCGTCCGCCCCGCCGCAACAGCCCTCGATGTCGGACACCGGCAGCTTTCACCTGCCACCGCCCCAGGCCACGGTCACGTCCTCCCCCGCACCCGCTCGACCGCCCCACGCGCACACCCCACCGGGTCAGGGGCAGGGACGGGTACCGGGACAGGTGTACGCCCGGGCACAGTCCCAGGGCCGGACACCGTCCCCGCCTCCTCACGTCGCACAGCAGGTGGCCCATGCCGGTCCCATGTCCCCGCCCGACGGCGCTCACCCACTGCGCTTCCCCCTGTTCCCGCCGTCGTTCCCCCCGTCGGCGTATCCCGGCCCCGCGTCGCATCGCGCCGATGCCTCCACTGCTGAGTACACCGCCCGCGTCCCGCAGGTTCCGCCTTCGGGCAAGGCCGCTTCACGGCGCGGGGCGACCGGTCGGCGACGGCGCCGCCCCGGTCCTCCCGCACGGGTCGCCGTCCCTCTCCTGCTCCTGGCGCTGGCCTGCTATGCCGTGGGGTTCTGGGCCCTCACGCGGGTCTGACGCCCGGATCGTCCTGGGAAACGGTTCTTCGTCGAGCGGCCACCGTCCACACGGCGAGTCCCACCAGCAGTGCGCTGCCGGTTCCGATACCGCCCACCGCGAGCGCCGTCATCGCGGTGCCGTCCCCCGTGGACCGACCCCGAGCCGCCGCCTCACGGTCCTGTGCGGTGACCGCGAAGATGTCCGCCGGAACGGACTCCCCCGCGTACTCCGGCCCGTCCTGTGCCGCACCGCTGATGACCCGCACCCGCAGCTTCAGCGGGACGGGTCCGTCACCGAAGTCGTCCGCCACCTCCGCCGTGAGGTGTGCGACGAGGTAGTAGGAGCCTGCGAAGCGCATCGCGCCGACCTGGGCGCCGGTGGCATGGCGATTGGCGTACGCGACGTGGGGGAGTGAGGGGAGGCTGCCCGACTTCTGTCTGCCGTCGTAGCCGATGCCCACGTCCGCGACATGCCCGCGTACGGGGTTGTAGAGGTCCAGGTCCAGGGCGGCGGGGACGAACCCGGTGCCGTCCGAGCTCGAACTGCCCAGTTCGGCGGTGGCGTGGAACTGCTGGCCCCAGTCGACGGGAACCTTGTAGAAGAGCGTCCGGCCGGGCCGGATGTCGTCCCGCCAGACTCCCTCACCGAGCGGGGTGGCCTCGGCGAAACCGACACCGCCCGCGCGCCGTCGGGCCTCTCCGGTGACGGGCTGGGGCGAGGCGGAGTTCCACTCCTCGGGCGCGGTCGTCCCTTCGGTTCGTTCCAGCCGCGGTTCCGACGCGATGGTGAGTTCCAGCTCCCAGGCGTCGGGGGAGGCGCCCTTTCCGTCCGGATCGGCGCGTTCGACGGTCACGTAGTACGTACCGGCGTCCTGGCAGAGGGTTTTCCCGGGGGAGATCTCGCGCACGGCCGACGCGGCGACCGGGTGCGGGCTGGCGGCGGCGCCGAACGTCGTGGTGTCCACGTCACAGGAGCGGCCGTCCGTGTCCTGCACGGACACCTTGACGCCGTCGATGACGGCGGCGCTGCCACGGCCCGGGGGGACGGCGGTGGCGGAGACGTAGACGTTCGAGCCGGCGTCGAGTTCCAGGCGGTAGTGGATCCTGCCGCTCGCCGGAAGAGTGCTCCGGTAGGTCCGGCCGGCTTCCAGCCGTACGGCGTCGGCGGTGCTCCCCGCCCCGTCGATCCGTTGTGCGCCCCCGGTGAAGGCATACTCCTCAGAGGCTTTAGGAGCCCCGGAAGCAGCGCGGAGGGCCTCGGTGGCCCCGGCGTTTCCGGAAGCCCGGGAAACCGCCTCGGGGGCCCCGGCGGCAGCCGCCCCCGGCCGCGCAGACACACCCGGGGCCCCCAACAGCATCACCGACGCGAGCGTCACCACGCCCGCGCGCAGGGCAGCCGGCGCCCGACCACGCCCCGTCCGGGCGTGCCGCCCCCACGCCATACACCGCCGTCCCCTCACGCGCCACCCCTCGTCGTCGCCCGGACGTCGCACCGCGCCCCATCCTGCCCCGCGGACAAGGCCCGTCGGCAAGGCCCCACGACACACAAAACCCCGACCGCGAGCGCGGCCGGGGTCTGTTCAGCGTCGTATGTCGGTACTCACGAACCCGTGGGCACGGAGTCAGTCGCCTCCGTCCACAGGTCCTGCTCGGCGCGATCCGCCTGGATCTGGCGGTACACGAGGAGCCCGCCGATGGCGGCCAGTGCGACCAGGAGAAGCTTCTTCACCGCGCGACCTCGTCTTTCTTGACGTAGGGGACCTCTGGCGCCCGACTATACACACCGACCGATACCGATCAGTGACCTGTGCCGGCCGCGCAACTCCCCATCTTTACTGTGCAGTAGGAGCTGAGCACGCCGACCGGACCAGAGGGTGACCACCTCCGCACAGTCGGTTAATTTGACTGCCTCCCTCCGGATTCTTTCGCTTTTCGCCCCTCTTGCGACCATCCGGGTGGTGTTCATCTGAACATCGACGCGCCACGGACGTTGGTCCACCACTTCGCGGCCCGCATACACATGATGAGCAAAGTACGCAAATCGCCCGACCCGAAAGTGAGGGGCCATGGCCCGGAACAAGGTCATGAAGCTGTGGACCGCCATCGTCACCGCCTTCCTCGCGCTGTGCACGGCGCTCGGACTCATCACCACGACCGCCTCCGCCGCGGCTGTATCCCAGACCGAGACGACCCGCAACAGCAAGAGCGCCCCGGACGTGACGACGCCGGCCGCGTCCGTCCGGCCCTGGTCCCATACGAGGGCCCTGCCCCCCACGATGAAACAGCGCATCCGCGCGGAGGCCCACGGAGGATCCCCCAGGTGCCGCCACCGCCCGCTCGCGAACCCGGCCCCTGACCCGGCCTCCACCCCCTGCTCCGACGACACCACATCCCCCGCGGCGCCCCGCACCGGCCACCTCCCGCTCCAGCGCTGAGCCGCTGGGCCCCTTGGAGGCCCGCTGCCTCACCACACCCCACCCGTGCCGTCTCCGGCTCCCCCGAAGTCCCGGCGAACTCGCGTACAGCCCCGGCGGCACACGAAAGGCCCGGTTGCCCGGCAACGGGCAACCGGGCCTTCCCCATGCCCTCACCACCGAGCGCGTCAGGCCCGGCCGCCACCGCACCCCGCCCCACCGGCGAACGGGCCCGGAGGGAGCGGAGCCCCACTCCTCCCACACCATCACTCGCACCCCGTGCAAGGGCATGGGGCAGACCGGGTGGGACGAGGTGAGGGCCGGCAGGCCGAGACGAGGCAGGCCGAGACGGACGCAAAAGACCCCCGGCCGCACTGGCCGAGGGTCTCATGGCGATGTGGGGCTAACAGGATTTGAACCTGTGGCCTCATCCTTATCAGGGATGCGCTCTAACCAACTGAGCTATAGCCCCGCCGCGCTCTGCGGTATGTGTTCCGCGCGCTGACTCCTGAAGATTAGCGCACGACCCGGGCAGTCCCAAAATCGGTTGCCGGGGGACCGTCAGAGCAGGCCGGGAAGCCGCCGGGCGCCGCTCACTCGTCCTCGGCCAGCGTGAGCTCGACACCGCCCACGAAGCCCGCGGAGAGGTTGTAGATGAACGCGCCGAGGGTCGCCAGAGCCGTTGCCAGGACGACGTCGATGACCGCGATGATCGTCGTGAACAACAGCACGTTGGGCAGCGACAGGAACGACTGGAGGTCGAAGCCGTTCGACTCGTTGGAGCCCGTCGCCTCGGAGATCGTGCCGCCGACCGTCGAGAAGACGCCCATCGCGTCCATGACCATCCACAGCACCGCGGACGCGACGATCGTGCAGATGCCCAGGGCGATGGAGAGCAGGAAGCTGACCTTCATCACCGACCAGGGGTCGGCCTTGGCCACCCGCAGGCGAGCCTTGCGCACGCGCGGTGTGGTGCGCGCCCCGGTGCGCGGGCGGCGTACCGCGCCGCCCGGACCCTCTGCCGTACCGGCCTGCGCCTGGTAGGCCTGCGGCGGGTGGTAAGGCCCCGCCTGCTGCGGCTGCCGTTCCCCCGGCAGCGGTGAGGTCGTATGAGCAGCGGCGCCCTGTCCGGGCGTGCTCTGCTGATGACCTCGGGTGTCCGTCACAGTCCCCCCCTGGGATCCATGTCTGTCGGACGAAGGCGAGTCCTTGCCGGGCGACTTGATCGCTTTCAGGTTGGTCGTGTGCGGATCTGTCGCCCGCGTGGCAGAGCCACGGCCACCGCCGTCCGTGCCCGTGCTGGTACCGGTCGGCCCGGTGCCCGTGGCTCCGCTCACGCTGACTCACTCCTCGTGCTACTCGGCCGAGGGCACCTCACCCTCGTCCGTGCCGGTGGTCACGGCACCTTCGTCGGTCTCGTCCACGGCCACGTCGCCGTCGACTTCCTCCGCCTCGCGTCCCGCCTCGGCGTTACGCGCGATGCCGACCACGGCATCGCGCTTGCCCAGATTGATCAGTTGGACGCCCATGGTGTCACGGCCCGTCTCCCTGACTCCGCTGACCCGCGTGCGAATCACACCGCCCGACAGCGTGATGGCGAGGATCTCGTCGGTCTCCTCGACCACCAGCGCGCCGACGAGGGTCCCACGATCCTCGACGATCTTGGCGGCCTTGATGCCGAGGCCGCCGCGACCCTGGACGCGGTACTCGTCGACAGCGGTCCGCTTCGCGTACCCGCCGTCTGTGGCAGTGAACACGAACGTACCGGGTCGAACAACATTCATCGAGAGCAGCTCGTCCCCTTCGCGGAAACTCATGCCCTTCACGCCCGAGGTCGCACGGCCCATGGGCCGCAAAGTCTCGTCCGTCGCGGTGAACCTGATCGACTGTGCCTTCTTGCTGATCAGTAGTAGATCATCATCTGCCGAGACGAGTTCAGCCCCGATCAGTTCATCGTCGGAACCGTCCTCCTGCTCCCGCAAGTTGATCGCGATCACACCACCCGAGCGGGGTGAATCGTAATCCTTCAGCGACGTCTTCTTGACCAGGCCCGCCTTGGTGGCCAGAACCAGGTAGGGCGCCGCCTCGTAGTCGCGGATCGCGAGGATCTCGGCGATCGACTCGTCCGGCTGGAAGGCCAGCAGGTTGGCCACGTGCTGGCCGCGTGCGTCCCGGCCGGCGTCGGGCAGCTCGTACGCCTTCGCCCGGTAGACCCGGCCCTTGTTGGTGAAGAACAGCAGCCAGTGGTGCGTGGTGGACACGAAGAAGTGGTTGACGATGTCGTCTTCCTTGAGCTTCGCTCCGCGTACGCCCTTGCCGCCGCGCTTCTGGGCCCGGTAGTCGTCGGTCTTGGTTCGCTTGATGTAGCCGCCGCGCGTGACCGTGACGACGATGTCCTCCTCGGCGATCAGGTCCTCGATGGACATGTCGCCCTCGTAGGGCACCAGCTTGGTCTTGCGGTCGTCACCGTACTTCTCGACGAGCGCGGTCAGCTCCGCGCTGACGATGCCCCGCTGACGGATCGGGGAGGCGAGGATCTCGTTGTACTCGTTGATCTTCGCCTGGAGTTCGTCGTGCTCCTGGACGATCTTCTGACGCTCCAGGGCGGCCAGCCGGCGGAGCTGCATCTCCAGGATCGCGTTGGCCTGGATCTCGTCGATCTCCAGGAGGTCCATCAGGCCCCCGCGCGCGATCTCCACGGTGTCGCTGCGCCGGATCAGCGCGATGACCTCGTCGATGGCGTCCAGGGCCTTCAGCAGGCCGCGCAGGATGTGCGCGCGCTCCTCGGCCTTGCGCAGCCGGAACCGCGTACGGCGGACGATGACCTCGATCTGGTGGTTCACCCAGTGGCGGATGAACGCGTCCAGGGAGAGCGTGCGCGGGACACCGTCGACCAGCGCCAGCATGTTGGCGCCGAAGTTGGTCTGCAGCTCGGTGTGCTTGTAGAGGTTGTTCAGGACGACCTTGGCGACCGCGTCCCGCTTGAGCACGATGACCAGGCGCTGGCCGGTACGGGACGACGTCTCGTCACGGACGTCCGCGATGCCGCCGATCTTGCCGTCCTTCACCAGGTCGGCGATCTTCTGCGCGAGGTTGTCGGGGTTGGTCTGGTAGGGCAGCTCCGTGACCACCAGGCACTGGCGGTTCTGGATCTCCTCGACTTCGACCACCGCGCGCATGGTGATCGAGCCGCGACCCGTCCGGTACGCCTCCTCGATGCCCTTGCGGCCCACCACCAGGGCGCCGGTCGGGAAGTCGGGGCCCTTGATGCGCTCGATGAGCGCGTCGAGCAGCTCCTCGTTCGAGGCCTCGTGGTTCTCCAGGTACCACTGGGCTCCGGCCGCGACCTCACGCAGGTTGTGCGGCGGGATGTTGGTCGCCATACCGACCGCGATGCCGGCCGATCCGTTGATCAGCAGGTTCGGGAAGCGTGCGGGCAGGACGGTCGGCTCCTGCGAGCGGCCGTCGTAGTTGTCCTTGAAATCGACGGTCTCCTCGTCGATGTCGCGGACCATCTCCATCGACAGCTGCGCCATCTTGCACTCGGTGTACCGCATGGCCGCCGCGGGGTCGTTGCCCGGGGAGCCGAAGTTGCCGTTGGAGTCCACCAGCGGCATCCGCATCGACCACGGCTGCGCGAGGCGGACCAGCGCGTCGTAGATCGAGGAGTCGCCGTGCGGGTGGTAGTTGCCCATGACGTCGCCGACGACGCGCGCGCACTTGTAGAAGCCGCGCTCGGGGCGGTAGCCACCGTCGTACATGGCGTACAGCACACGACGGTGGACGGGCTTGAGGCCGTCACGGACGTCGGGCAGCGCACGCGAGACGATGACGGACATCGCGTAGTCGAGGTACGAGCGCTGCATCTCCGTCTCGAGCCCGACGGGCTCGACACGGAGGCCGATCTGGCCGTCCTCTTCAGGCGTGACGGGAGTGTTCTCGTCGGTCATTGCTGGTGAAGGTCCTTCCTGGTGCGGTCAGCTGAGACCGACTCAGATGTCGAGGAAGCGGACGTCCTTGGCGTTGCGCTGGATGAACGCGCGACGGGCCTCGACGTCCTCGCCCATGAGGACCGAGAACAGGTCGTCGGCCTGGGCGGCGTCGTCGAGGGTGACCTGGCCGAGGACGCGGTGCTCCTGGTCCATCGTGGTGACGCGCAGTTCCTCGGCGTTCATCTCGCCGAGGCCCTTGAAGCGCTGGACGGAGTCCTCGCGGATGCGCTTGCCGGCCTGGCGGCCCATCTCGATCAGTGCGTCGCGCTCGCGGTCGGAGTACGCGTACTCGAAGTCCTCCCGGCCCCACTTGATCTTGTAGAGCGGGGGACGGGAGAGGTACACGTGCCCCGCCTCGACCAGCGGCCGCATGAACCGGAACAGGAACGTCAGCAGCAGGGTGTTGATGTGCTGGCCGTCGACGTCGGCGTCCGCCATCAGGATGATCTTGTGATAGCGGAGCTTCTCGATGTCGAAGTCCTCGTGCACACCGGTGCCGAACGCGGAGATCATCGCCTGGATCTCCTGGTTCTGCAGGATCCGGTCGATGCGCGCCTTCTCGACGTTGAGGATCTTGCCCCGGATCGGGAGGATCGCCTGGTACTGCGGGTTCCGGCCGGACTTGGCCGAACCGCCGGCGGAGTCACCCTCGACGATGAAGATCTCGCACTTGGTGGGGTCGTTCGACTGGCAGTCGGAGAGCTTGCCCGGCAGGGACGCCGACTCCAGCAGGCCCTTGCGGCGGGTCAGGTCGCGGGCCTTGCGGGCCGCCACGCGCGCGGTGGCCGCCGCGATGCCCTTGCGGACGATGTCCGCGGCCTCGTTGGGGTTGCGGTCCAGCCAGTCGTTGAGGTGCTCGTAGACGACCTTCTGGACGAAGGTCTTCACCTCGGTGTTGCCCAGCTTGGTCTTGGTCTGGCCCTCGAACTGGGGCTCGCTCAGCTTGACCGAGATGATCGCGGTCAGCCCCTCGCGGATGTCGTCACCCGTGAGGTTGTCGTCCTTCTCGCGCAGCAGCTTCTTCTCGCGCGCGTACTTGTTCACCAGGTTGGTGAGCGCCGCGCGGAAGCCCTCTTCGTGCGTACCGCCCTCGTGGGTGTGGATGATGTTGGCGAAGGAGTACACGCCCTCGGTGTAGCCGCCGTTCCACTGCATGGCGAGCTCGAGGGACAGCTGCTTGTCCCTGTCCTCGGCCTCGAGATCGATCACGGTGGGGTGCACCGGATCTCCCTTGCGGGAGTTGAGGTACTTCACGAAGTCGACGATGCCGCCCTCGTAGTGGTACGAGACGCTCCTGACCTCGTGCTTCTCGTCCTCACCCGCCTCGTCCGCCCCGGCGGTGGCCTTCGCCGACTCGCGCTCGTCGGCGAGGTTGATCCGCAGGCCCTTGTTGAGGAACGCCATCTCCTGGAAACGCCGGGAGAGCGTCTCGAAGGAGTAGTCGGTGGTCTCGAAGATGTCCGGGTCGGCCCAGAAGGTGACCGTCGTCCCGGTCTCCTCCACCTCCTCGTGCCGGACCAGCGGGGCCGTGGGGACGCCCATCTTGTAGTCCTGCGTCCAGCGGTGGCCGTCCCGCTTGATCTCGACGGAGATCCTGCTCGACAGGGCGTTCACCACGGACACACCGACACCGTGCAGACCGCCGGAGACCGCGTAGCCGCCGCCGCCGAACTTGCCGCCCGCGTGCAGCACGGTCAGCACGACCTCCACGGCGGGCTTGTTCTCCGAGGGGACGATGTCCACCGGAATGCCTCGTCCGTTGTCGACGACCCGGACGCCGCCGTCGGCCAGGATCGTCACATCGATCGTGTCCGCGTGCCCGGCCAGCGCCTCGTCGACGGAGTTGTCGACGACCTCCTGCACCAAGTGGTGCAGGCCTCGTTCACCGGTCGAACCGATGTACATACCGGGTCGCTTGCGGACCGCGTCCAGGCCCTCGAGGACGGTGATGGCACTGGCGTCGTACGAGGCGGTGACCTCGCTGTCGAGGGCGGTCGCCTCGCTGTTCACGCCGGTGTCGGTGGACGGGATGTTCTCGTTGGGGTTGCCGGAATCGGCCACGAAGCGCCCTTTCTGGCACACCACGAGCCAGGCTCGGCGGCGGGTTGCCGGAGCGGCTGCGGCATGTTGCGTTGGTAAGCCTTGATCAGCGTTGCTCAGCTCTTCCCGGGCGGTCCCCACGGTCGGGGCGGGATTGCCTCCAGTCTACCGGTAGCTCGGACATTGATGGGGGTTTGCCGGTGCCTGAGTCCGCATGTGCCGCCCTCAACCGGTCTCGTCCGACTCCCGGTATGCGGATGGGGGCTCCAAGGGGCTCACGAGGGCACCCAGCGCTTCCGACCGCCAACCCTTGGCTACTTATGAGTCAGGTGACGGTTCCGCACCCCGTCCGGCCGTACGACGAAAGGGGCATCGGCGGACCGAACGCACCCCCGAAAAGCCTCGATGTGATGTCGATCACCTTGCTGTGGACGGCCCGGAACAGGGCTCCGGGTCACCCGTACGTGTCCCCGGGACCGGTGCTCCCGGGAGCACGCAGGGGGCCGTAGCGGCGGGCGGGGCCACCCGGTCCATTGACCTTGATCAGCTTCACCGTGCCGTGGCCCAGGTCCTCGTTCAGCCGGGCGACCAGGGTCGGGGCGAGCAGCCGCAGGTTCGTCGCCCAGGCCGTGGAGTCGCAGCGCACCAACAGCACTCGCTCGTCCTCGTCGTAGCGCTCCGGTTCACAGTGCTTGGCCACGTCCTCACCGACGATCTCGGGCCAGCGCCCCATCACACCGCCCACCGCGGCCGGGGCCTCCCAGCCACGCTCGGTGAGCAGCCGGTTGATCGCCGCACCGAGCGCCATGGGATCGCGCCGGTCGCCGCGCGCGCCGGAGCGCAGGCCCCCGCGCCGTGCCTGCTTCTTCTGCTGCGCCACATCCCCACGCGCGCGTGCCGCCTCCCTGGCCGCGCGCAACGCCACGCGTGCCAGGTCGACGCCCGAGGGCTCAGGAGCCGCCCCGGGCATCCCCGCAGGGGGGCCGTCGGGCCGGCCGGGCTCGCTCATACCCGCCGCACCGTTCCCTCGGCCACGACGAACCGCGTCCCCGACAGCGCATGGGGAACGTCGTCGTCGACGGCCGCGGTCACCAGGACCTGCTCCCCTGGCGCGACGAGCTCGGCGAGGCGCTCGCGGCGGCGTGCGTCCAGCTCGGCGAAGACGTCGTCGAGCACCAGCACCGGCTCGTTGCCCTCGGCACGCAGCAGGTCGTAGGAGGCCAGGCGCAGTGCCAGGGCGTAGGACCAGGACTCGCCGTGGGAGGCGTAGCCCTTGGCCGGCAGTTGACCGAGCTTGAGCAGCAGATCGTCCCGGTGCGGGCCGACCAGGGTGACGCCCCGGTCGACCTCCTGCTTGCGCGCCTCGGCCAGCGCCGCCGACAACTGCTCGAACAGGTCCTCGCGTGTGTGCGCCTCACCGGGCGCCGACGGCTTGTACTCCAGGGCGAGGGGCCCGCCGCCCGGCGCGAGCTGTTCGTACGCCTTGTCGGCGAGTGGCTGGATCGCGGCGATCAGATCCAGACGCTGGGCCAGCAGTTCGGCACCCGCACGGGCGAGATGCTGGTCCCAGACGTCGAGGGTGGACAGATCCATGGTGCGCCCGCCGTGCCGGCGGGCCAGCGCGGCCGTCTTCAGCAGCGTGTTGCGCTGCTTGAGGACCCGGTCGTAATCGGAACGGACACCCGCCATGCGCGGGGAACGGGCTGTGATCAGATCGTCCAGGAAGCGGCGCCGCTCGCCGGGATCGCCCTTCACCAGGGCGAGATCCTCGGGTGCGAACAGCACGGTGCGGACGATCCCCAGCACGTCCCGGGGCCTGACCTGCGAGGATCTGTTGATACGGGCGCGATTGGCACGGCCCGGGTTCAGCTCGAGCTCGACGAGCTGCTGCCGCTCGCCCTGCCGGACCTGGGCCCGGATGATCGCGCGATCGGCGCCCATACGAACCAGCGGGGCGTCGGAGGAGACACGGTGGCTGCCGAGTGTGGCGAGATAGCCGACCGCCTCGACGAGATTCGTCTTGCCCTGCCCGTTGGGGCCGACGAAGGCCGTCACCCCCGGGTCGAGCGGGACCTCGACCCGGGGGTAGGAACGAAAATCGGCCAGCGACAGATGCGTGACGTGCATGGTCGTGCGCCGACCTCCCCGACGTTGTGGACCGTCCCACGGTCCTGCGGACGGACAGCCAGGGATGGCCCCGTGACTGTTCCTACGGCTGTGCTGTGGCCACTCCTGGCCGCTCTGCGGTCTGTGGCTTACTTCTTCGGACCAGCTCCTCGGACTACTTCTTCTCGACCGCGTGACCGCCGAACTGGTTGCGCAGCGCCGCGATCATCTTCATCTGCGGCGAGTCCTCCTGACGGGAGGCGAACCGCGCGAACAACGACGCGGTGATCGCCGGCAGCGGGACCGCGTGGTCGATCGCGGCCTCCACAGTCCAGCGTCCCTCACCGGAGTCCTGTGCATAACCCCGGAGGTTGTCCAGGTGCTCGTCCTCGTGAAGCGCGTTCACCGCGAGATCGAGGAGCCAGGAGCGGATGACGGTGCCTTCCTGCCAGGAACGGAAGACCTCCCGGACGTCGGTCACCGAGTCGACCTTCTCCAGGAGCTCCCAGCCCTCGGCATAGGCCTGCATCATCGCGTACTCGATGCCGTTGTGGACCATCTTGGCGAAGTGGCCCGCGCCGACCTTGCCCGCGTGCACCGAGCCGAAGTCGCCCTCCGGCTTGAGGGCGTCGAAGACCGGCTGCACCTTGGCGACGTTCTCCTTGTCGCCGCCGTACATCAGCGCGTAGCCGTTCTCCAGACCCCAGACGCCGCCGGAGACACCGCAGTCGACGAAGCCTATGCCCTTGGCCGCCAGTTCCTCGGCGTGCTTCTCGTCGTCCGTCCAGCGGGAGTTGCCGCCGTCCACGACGACATCGCCGGGCTGGAGCAGCTCGGCGAGCTCATCGATGGTCGTCTGCGTCGCCTGGCCGGCCGGGACCATCACCCAGACCACACGCGGGCCCTCGAGCTTGCCCACAAGTTCTTCCAGGCTGTGGACATCGGCGAGGTCCGGGTTGCGGTCGTATCCGACGACGGTGTGGCCCGCGCGGCGGATCCGCTCACGCATGTTGCCGCCCATCTTGCCGAGGCCGACGAGACCGAGCTCCATCAGTTGTGTTCCTTAGGTTGCGACGTGGCATGGCGGCACGGGCGTGCCGCGGCACTTACGTACCGACACGACCCTAAACCCGGGCGCTCACGCACATCTGTGGGCATACGCGCTCATGCGCACGCCCTCACCTGCGGCTTCGCTCACGGCCACTTCCGGGTCCGGCTCTGACCGGTATCCACGATCCGGTGTCCACCGGGCCCGGAAGGACTGTGCACAACTGTGGACTGCCGGGGGCAGCCGCGGCCAGGTGGTGCGGGTCAGCCGCTGAGCCGCACCGGCATGATCAGGTACTTGTAGGCGTCGTCCGCCTCCGCGTCCACCGCAGGCCTGCCGCTGAGCAGCGCGGGCTTGGTGGACGTGGTGAACGACAGCTGCGCCACCGGGGAGTCGATGGCGCTCAAGCCGTCCAGCAGGAACGTCGGGTTGAAGGCGATCGAGATGTCATCGCCCTCCAACTGGGCGTCGACCCTTTCCACAGCCTGTGCGTCGTCGCTGGAGCCGGCCTCCAGGATGAGCACACCCTGCTCGAAGCTGAGCCGCACCGGGGTGTTGCGCTCGGCGACCAGGGCCACGCGCTTGACGGCCTCCACGAAGGGGGCGGTCTCGATGACGGCGACGCTGTTGAACTCGGTCGGGAACAGCGTGCGGTACTTCGGGAGGTCGCCCTCCAGCAGCCGCGTGGTGGTGCGGCGGCCCGCTCCTTCGAAGCCGATCAGCCCCTCGCCCGCGCCCGAGCCGGACAGCGCAAGGATCACCTGGTCGCCGCTGGTCAGCGCCTTGGCGGTGTCCAGGAGCGTCTTCGCGGGCACCAGGGCGACCGCTGAGGCCTCCGGGTCCTCCGGCTTCCACAGGAACTCGCGGACCGCGAAGCGGTAGCGGTCGGTGGAGGCCAGCGTCACCGTGTCGCCCTCGATCTCGATGCGGACACCGGTCAGGACGGGCAGGGTGTCGTCCCGGCCGGCCGCGATGGCTACCTGCTGCACGGCGGACGCGAAGACCTCACCGGGGACGGTGCCCGTCGCGTTCGGCATCTGGGGCAGGGCCGGGTACTCCTCCACCGGCAGGGTGTGGAGTGTGAACCGCGAGGAACCGCACACCACCGTCGCCCGTACACCGTCTGTGGAGATCTCCACAGGCCGGTTGGGGAGCGCGCGGGAGATGTCGGCGAGCAGACGGCCCGAGACGAGGACGGTGCCCTCCTCCTCGACCTCCGCCTCCACCGAGACCCGTGCGGAGACCTCGTAGTCGAAGCTGGACAGGCTCAGCTGCCCCTCCTCGGCCTTCAGCAGCAAGCCGGCGAGGACCGGCGCCGGCGGACGGGCCGGGAGG
The DNA here is from genome assembly GCF_040655635.1 of Streptomyces sp. NPDC050388. Taxonomy (NCBI): domain Bacteria; kingdom Bacillati; phylum Actinomycetota; class Actinomycetes; order Kitasatosporales; family Streptomycetaceae; genus Streptomyces; species Streptomyces sp. NPDC050388. The sequence goes on along the minus strand of NZ_JBFAKH010000004.1, from coordinate 22,783 downwards.
CTGCGCGCAGCCCAGGCCACTGCCTCCGCGAGTACGTCGCGTTCCACCCGGATCTTCACCGTAAGCCGCCTCCTGCTGTTGCCGGCGTTCTCACGCCCTGCTTCGCCTTCGTCGTCTGCCTCGGTGTCATCGGCCTCTGTGAGGGAAGGACACCGGAGACCAGTCTGACGCACCGCACTGACAGTAGGTGCCCCTCGGGGTCAAGTCGTGACGAGCGGCAGTCGGCGTCGAACCGGCGAGTTGTGCACAGGACCCTCTTCGAAACGAATTCCTCCCTCTCTCTAGTTGGGAGTAGTAGTAGGGCCTGTGGATACCGTGGATAACCTTGTTTTCCCAGCTCAGAGCCAGGATTTTGTCCACCGGGCCTGTGGGTGGAGGCGGTGGACAACTCGGGGTTTCTGTGGAGAACAAAAAGTTCTGCACACTCCGTGCACAGGGAGGGGCGAGTTCTCCCCAGCTCCGTCCCCAGGTTTGCCGGTTTTTCCCACAGGCGGCCTCGACACCTTGCTGTGACGCCTTTCACTCGACCCGGTGAGGAGGCGCGTGACGTTGCCGAACAGTGGACAGGCGTGTGGAGAAGCGCCTGATCATTGGGGACAACTGGCCTCAGCCTGTGGGTTGCTGGTGGAAAACTTTGTGCACAGGCTGTGGGGCGCTGCCTTGTCCACAGCCTGTGGATATCGCTTGTCCACGGATCCACAGCCAGTTGACCTGGCTCGATGCTGCCCCAGCAAGCAGGGCTGTGGACAGTTTCGGGACAACTTCACAGTCCCCAGGATGTGGACGGGAGAAAGTTGCCACATCTGTGGAGGACAGCCGTAACCCGGTGCCGAAATCGAACAGTGGACGGGACCCCGGGGCCGCGAGGGTCGGCCCTCACCGGTCGGCAGGTGCACGAAGGCCGGTCGGCGGGCGCACGAAGAAGGGCGTTCCCGGATGTGCTCCGGGAACGCCCTCTGCGGGGGCCTGCGGGCGCTCAGCCGGCCTTGATGCGGTTGGTGAGCTCGGTGACCTGGTTGTAGATGGAGCGTCGCTCCGCCATCAGGTTGCGGATCTTCCGGTCCGCGTGCATCACCGTCGTGTGGTCGCGGCCGCCGAACAGCGCGCCGATCTTCGGCAGCGACAGGTCCGTCAGTTCACGGCACAGGTACATCGCGATCTGCCGTGCGGTCACCAGGGCGCGGCCGCGGGAGGTGCCGCACAGGTCCTCGACCGTGAGCCCGAAGTAGTCGGCGGTCGCGCTCATGATGGCCGTCGAGGTGATCTCCGGCGCGGAGTCGTCGCCGCCGGGGATCAGATCCTTCAGGACGATCTCCGTCAGCCCGAGGTCCACCGGCTGCCGGTTGAGCGAGGCGAACGCCGTCACCCGGATCAGCGCGCCCTCCAGCTCGCGGATGTTCCGCGAGATCCGGGAGGCGATGAACTCCAGCACCTCGGGCGGGGCGTTGAGCTGCTCCTGCACCGCCTTCTTGCGCAGGATCGCGATACGTGTCTCCAGCTCCGGAGGCTGGACGTCGGTGATCAGACCCCACTCGAAACGGTTCCGCAGCCGGTCCTCCAGCGTCACCAGCTGCTTGGGCGGCCGGTCACTGGAGAGCACGATCTGCTTGTTGGCGTTGTGCAGCGTGTTGAAGGTGTGGAAGAACTCCTCCTGCGTCGACTCCTTGTCCGCGAGGAACTGGATGTCGTCGACGAGCAGGATGTCCATCTCCCGGTACCGCTTGCGGAAGCTGTCGCCCTTGCCGTCGCGGATGGAGTTGATGAACTCGTTGGTGAACTCCTCCGAGCTCACGTACCGCACCCGCGTGCCGGGGTAGAGGCTGCGCGCGTAGTGTCCGATCGCGTGCAGCAGGTGGGTCTTGCCGAGCCCGGACTCCCCGTAGATGAACAGGGGGTTGTACGCCTTCGCGGGCGCCTCGGCGACCGCCACCGCCGCCGCGTGCGCGAAGCGGTTGGAGGCGCCGATGACGAACGTGTCGAAGAGGTACTTCGGGTTCAGCCGCGCGGTCGGCTCACCGGGGCCGGTCGCCGGCGCGGGCTGTGCGGCCAGTGGGCCGGGCGCCCCGCTCGTGGGCAGGTTCGGGCCGACGGGGCCACCGCGGTGGACGTGCCCCGAGCCGGACGGGGGCTCGGGGAGCTCGCGGCGGGCGGTGTCGCGCTGGTCGTAGTTGCCGCGGTCGTAGCCGCCCCGGTCGTAGTTACTGCGGTCGTACTCCGCGCGTGACGTCTCGTAGTCGGAGCGCTGCTGCTCGTAGGAGGGGCGTTCCATCGGCTGCGGACGGTAGTCCTGCGAGGGCGCGCCGCCGTAGCCGTCCGGGGAGCCGTAGGCGTTCTGCGAGGGCGAGGCGTACGGGTCGCGGTCGGGGAAACCGAGGCGCTGCTGCTGCCAGCCGTACTCGTCCTGACCCGGTCGCGGCCAGGAGCTGGGCTCCGGGCGCTGGTACTCCGAGGGGTAGGCGGGGCGGGCGGTGGGCAGCTGGTCGCCGGGCGGTCCGGGGTCCTGGTCGGCGCGGCGCCGGCCGTAGCCCTCGTACTGCTCGTGCTCCGGTCGGTCCGGTCGGTCCTGCCGGGCGGGAGGGAGCTCGGGCTCCTCGTAGCGCGGCTGGGGGCGGGCAGTCGGCGGGGCCGGGGGCTCCCCCGCGGAGTCGTCGACGGTGATGGCGATGCGGATGGGGCGCCCGCACTCGCGGCTCAGGCTTTCGCTGACGATCGGCGCGAGGCGGCCCTCGAGCACGCCCTTGGCGAACTCGTTCGGCACGGCGAGCAGCGCGGTGTCGGCGACCAGCGCCAGCGGCTGGCAGCGCCGGATCCAGTGTTCGTCCTTCCCCTCGACTCCCTGGCCCCGGCCCTCTCCGAGCAGCTCTTCCAGTACGCGTGGCCACACTGCGGCAAGATCGGCAGGTACGTCAGCCACAGGGCACGCTCTCTCACAGGTCCCTCGAACGTGTGATTCGGGGACGGGTCGGGGTTGTAAAGGGGGTGGTCGAGGGACAAAGGAACGAATCGGAGTTCCGTCACGGTAGTCAGGGCGGCCGGTGCTGTTCAAGTCGTTGTCCCCAGCCTGTGGACAAGTGTCTCCCCGTGGCTGCTGGTTTGACCGAAGGAGGCAGCCGCGCGTACCGTGACGAGGTCGAGTTGTCGATGGCTGCTGCCGCCTGCCTCCGATGGGCACAGATCACGCAAGATGATCGGTCAGCGGTGCACTCGGGCGTAACGCGAGCTACTCGTGGGCGCACGGTGACAGCCAGGACGGCACCCCGCAATCAACGACATCTTTCTGGAGCCCCCGAGTGAGCAAGCGCACCTTCCAGCCGAACAACCGTCGTCGCGCGAAGACCCACGGCTTCCGGCTGCGTATGCGCACCCGTGCCGGCCGCGCGATTCTCGCGTCCCGCCGTGGCAAGGGTCGCGCCCGTCTGTCCGCCTGATCCCGATCAGGTCATGACGTCGTGCTGCCCACCGACAACCGGCTGAGGCGGCGCGAGGACTTCGCGACCGCGGTACGACGAGGACGCCGGGCCGGACGCAGGCACCTCGTCGTACACCTTCGCAGCGGTGTCACGGACCCGCATGTGCCTGGGGAGAGCGCTCCCCCGACACGTGCGGGTTTCGTCGTGAGCAAGGCTGTGGGTGGAGCGGTCGTGCGGAACAAGGTGAAGCGCAGACTTCGCCACCTGATGCGCGATCGAGTGGCCCTGTTGCCCCCCGGTAGCCTGGTAGTCGTACGAGCGCTGCCCGGAGCGGGCGACGCCGACCATGCACAACTGGCCCAAGACCTGGATGCCGCTCTGCAGCGGCTGCTGGGAGGGGGCACGCGATGAAGTACCCGCTGCTGGCTCTGATCAAGCTCTATCAGTGGACGATCAGTCCGCTGCTGGGGCCCGTGTGCAAGTACTACCCGTCGTGCTCCCACTACGGCTACACGGCCATCGACCGGCACGGTGCCATCAAGGGCACAGCACTCACGGCCTGGCGCATCCTGCGGTGCAATCCGTGGTCGCTGGGTGGCGTGGACCATGTCCCGCCGCGCAAGCGCCCGCGGTGGCACGAAATGTTGCGTGACGCCTGGCGTGCACGCAAGGGCGGGCCTGCCTCCGCCGAACCGGCCACCGAAGGACAGACTTCTTCCGTAAGTCCGACGAGCTCTTCGAGTCCGGCCGCAGAGACCTCGCCCCATGCCCAAGGAGCATGATTAGTGGACACGATTGCCAGCCTCTTCAGCTTCATCACGACACCTGTCTCCTGGGTCATCGTCCAGTTCCACTCCGTGTACGGGGCCATCTTCGGCCCCGACACCGGGTGGGCCTGGGGCCTGTCCATCGTGTCCCTGGTGATCCTGATCCGTATCTGCCTGATCCCGCTCTTTGTGAAGCAGATCAAGGCGACGCGCGCGATGCAGACGCTCCAGCCGGAGATGAAGAAGATCCAGGAGCGCTACAAGAACGACAAGCAGCGTCAGTCCGAAGAGATGATGAAGCTGTACAAGGACGCGGGCACCAACCCGCTCTCCTCGTGCCTTCCCATCCTGGCGCAGTCCCCGTTCTTCTTCGCTCTGTACCACGTGCTCAACAGCATCGCGTCCAACGACACCATCGGTGTGATCAACGAGCGTCTGCTGGAGAGTGCGCAGAAGGCGCACATCTTCGGTGCCCCGCTCGCGGCGAAGTTCACGGACAGCGCGGACAAGGTCGAAGCCCTCAACGCCTCGCTGACCGATGTGCGGATCGTCACGGCCCTGATGATCGTCTTGATGTCGCTGTCGCAGTTCTACACGCAGCGCCAGCTGATGACGAAGAACGTCGACACCACGGTGAAGACGCCGTTCATGCAGCAGCAGAAGATGCTGATGTACGTCTTCCCCGTCATCTTCGCCGTCTTCGGCATCAACTTCCCGGTCGGTGTCCTCGTCTACTGGCTGACCACCAACGTGTGGACCATGGGCCAGCAGATGTACGTCATCCACAACAACCCGACGCCGGGTTCGAAGGCGCAGGCCGCTTACCTGGAGCGCCTTGCCAAGCACGTCACCCACCACGGCAAGACCCGCAACCGCCGTGAGCGTGCCATCGTCAAGGCCATCATGGCCAAGGGCCGGGACCGCAACGAATACGAGCGCAAGTTCATCAACGGTCTGAGCAAGGCGGGCCTCGTGGCCCAGACCGATGGCGCGGTGATCAAGGGCGATGCCACGGCCGCCGCACAGGCCGAGGACGGCTCCACGGCCACGATCCAGACCGCGAAGCGTCAGCAGCCCAAGCGGCAGACCAAGTCCCAGCGGCAGGGCGGTGCGGCGAAAGCGGCTGGTGAGCCCACCTCGCTGTCCAAGCCCGAAACGCCTCAGGACGACGTCAAGCCCGCCGCCGCTGCCAAGAAGGACAACGCGAAGTCCGGCGGAAGCACCCGCAGCAGGGCCCAGTCCGGACAGCGCAAGGGCCCGCAGCGGCCCAAGTCCCCGTCCAAGAAGTAAGAAGGAGTCCATCCCGTGACGGAAGGCACCACCTCCACCGCTGCCGAGGGCGCAGACACCCTGACCCGCCTGGAGCAGGAAGGTGAGATCGCAGCGGACTACCTGGAGGGTCTGCTCGACATCGCCGACCTCGACGGTGACATCGACATGGACGTCGAGGCCGACCGTGCCTCCGTCTCGATCATCAGCGACTCGGCCGGCCGTGACCTGCAGAAGCTGGTCGGTCGGGACGGTGAGGTGCTGGAAGCGCTCCAAGAGCTCACGCGTCTGGCCGTGCACCGGGAGACCGGGGACCGCAGTCGGCTCATGCTCGACATCGCGGGGTACCGCGCCAAGAAGCGGGCCGAGTTGTCCGAGCTGGGGGCGAAGGCCGCCGCCGAGGCCAAGAGCAGCGGTGAGCCCGTGAAGCTCGACCCGATGACGCCGTTCGAGCGCAAGGTCGTGCACGACGCGGTCAAGGCCGCCGGCCTGAACAGTGAGTCCGAGGGCGAGGAGCCGCAGCGCTTCGTCGTCGTGCTTCCCGCCTGAACGGTTCCACGTTCCACCGGCCCCGTCTGTTGCGCAGGCGGGGCCGAATTTTGTCAGCCTGATAGTTCTGTGGTGTCGGCGCCCGGTGTCGGCACGCTACGGAAGGACGGTCCCCCGTGACGGAGGCAGCGGAGCTTCCCCCCGCGCCCGAGCAGGCTCGCGAGGTGTTCGGCGAGCGCTTCGCGGACGCGGTGCGTTACGCGGAGCTGCTCGCTGAGGCGGGCGTTCAGCGTGGTCTGATCGGCCCGCGGGAGGTGCCGCGCCTGTGGGAGCGGCATCTGCTGAACTGTGCGGTGCTCTCGGAAGTCGTGCCCGAAGGCGTCACGGTGTGCGATGTCGGTTCGGGTGCCGGTCTGCCGGGCATTCCCTTGGCGCTGGTCCGCGAGGACCTCAAGATCACACTGCTGGAGCCACTGCTGCGGCGTACCACCTTCCTGACCGAAGTCGTGGAACTGCTGGGACTGGACCATGTGACGGTCGTGCGTGGCCGGGCCGAGGAGGTCATGGGCAGGATGTCTCCGGTGCACGTGGTGACCGCACGGGCCGTGGCGCCCCTTGACCGCCTCGCCACGTGGGGCATCCCCCTCCTTCGGCCGTACGGAGAGATGCTCGCGCTCAAGGGTGATGCCGCCGAGGAGGAGCTGAAGAATGCGACCTCGGCGCTGAGCAAGCTCGGCGCCGTGGCGACATCGGTCGTGCATGTGGGCGAGGGTGTGGTGGATCCGATGTCCACGGTGGTGCGGGTCGAGGTGGGGGAAAGTCCCGGCGGTGTGCGCTTCGCGGCGAAGCGCGCGAAGGCCGCTCGTGCCGGGCGTGCACGGCGCCGACGCGGATAGGGGCGTGGTCTGCCGGGCAGTAGGACATCTGGCGGGCAGGCCTACCCCCTGAAGGGGCAGACGTACTCCACACAAGCTGTCGAACCTCCGTAGGCCGGAGTGTCGCGGCGGTGCAGCCCCGGCTGCTGTGCATCGTGTTTCACGTGAAACGTCGCTCCCTGCTGCACGGCATCATCAGTCGCGGTCGCGCCGCGGCCGAACCCCGCGATCGTAAGCCTCTCGGTTCACTCGGAGAGGGGCCTGCTCCCAACGAGGCTTCGCCTCCCTCAGGGGGTGTGGAGTTGTCCACAGAAGTGGATTTCTCCACAGAACGTCAGGCCTCACTGGTTCACGACCCCGAAGACATGGGAGGCTCTGTTCATTGCGAGCCTGAAGTCGAGGAGAGTGAATCCACCTTGCGGTCCGACGCCAACATCGCGGGACCGATGACCGACCCGGTCCCCGGTCCCCGTGCCGAATCGATGGGGGCGGATGTTTCACGTGAAACACCGCCTCCTATGGACGACGCTCCCATCGGTCGTGCTGCCCAGCTGGCGGTGGATGCACTGGGTCGCGCAGGCGAGGGCCTGCCACGGCCCGAGCAGACACGCTTCATCGTGGTCGCCAACCAGAAGGGTGGCGTGGGCAAGACGACGACGACCGTCAACCTCGCCGCGTCGCTTGCGCTCCATGGCGCTCGGGTCTTGGTGATCGACCTCGACCCTCAGGGCAATGCTTCTACAGCTCTGGGGATCGACCACCACGCCGAAGTTCCCTCCATCTATGACGTGTTGGTCGAGAGCAGGCCGCTGGCGGAGGTTGTCCAGCCGGTCCCCGATGTAGAGGGTCTCTTCTGCGCACCCGCCACGATCGATCTCGCCGGCGCGGAGATCGAGCTGGTGTCGCTGGTGGCACGGGAGAGCCGGCTGCAGCGTGCCATTCATGCCTACGAGCAGCCGCTGGACTACGTCCTCATCGACTGCCCTCCGTCCCTCGGCCTGCTGACGGTCAACGCGATGGTGGCGGGACAGGAGGTCCTGATCCCGATCCAGTGCGAGTACTACGCCCTGGAGGGCCTGGGACAGCTGCTCCGCAACGTCGATCTGGTGCGGGGCCACCTCAACCCCTCCCTGCACGTATCGACGATCCTGCTCACCATGTACGACGGCCGGACGCGCCTTGCGTCCCAGGTTGCGGACGAGGTGCGTAGTCACTTCGGCGACGAGGTGCTGCGGACAAGTATTCCTCGCTCTGTGCGCATCTCGGAGGCGCCGAGTTATGGGCAGACGGTGCTGACCTACGATCCTGGATCGAGCGGTGCCCTCTCCTACCTTGAGGCGGCACGCGAGATCGCGCTGAGGGGCGTTGGCGTCAGCTATGACGCGTCGAACGCACACATCGGTGCACAGCAGAACGATCCGAGCATGGTGGAGGGCGTCCAGTGAGTGAGCGACGGAGGGGGCTGGGCCGTGGTCTTGGCGCACTTATCCCTGCTGCCCCGGCAGAGAAGACGGTCTCCCCGACCGTGACGGGAGGCGCAGCTTCCGCCGCGCCTCCAGTGCTGTCGAACGAGCGCGGGGTGGCCGTGGCCAAACTGGCCGGACTTCCTTCTGTTCCACGTGAAACAGAGGAGTCGTCGACGCATGGCGCGGTGGAGATGCCCACGCCTCCCCTGGGAGCGCACTTCGCGGAGATTCCCCTCGAATCCATCAAGCCGAATCCGCGTCAGCCGCGCGGAGTCTTCGACGAGGATGCGCTGGCAGAACTTGTCACGTCCATCAAGGAGGTCGGTCTTCTCCAGCCTGTCGTCGTACGGCAGGTCGGGCCCGCGCACTACGAGCTCATCATGGGTGAGCGCCGCTGGCGGGCGTGCCGTATCGCGGGGCTCGAAGCCATCCCGGCGATCGTGCGGGCCACGGAGGACGAGAAGCTCCTCCTGGACGCCCTTCTGGAGAATCTGCACCGGGCCCAGCTGAATCCGCTGGAAGAGGCAGCCGCCTACGACCAGCTGCTGAAGGACTTCAACTGCACGCATGATCAGCTGGCTGACCGCATCGGTCGTTCCCGCCCGCAGGTTTCCAACACCCTGCGTCTGCTGAAGCTCTCGCCGAGGGTTCAGAGCCGGGTGGCTGCCGGAGTGCTCTCCGCCGGGCACGCGCGGGCCTTGCTCTCCGTGGAGGACTCCGAGGAGCAGGACCGGCTGGCCCATCGGATCGTGGCCGAGGGGCTCTCGGTGCGGGCTGTCGAGGAGATCGTGACCCTGATGGGGTCCGGGCCGCAGAAGTCGCCGCGCTCCAAGGGGCCGAGGGCGGGTGCCCTGGTGTCTCCGGCGCTGTCCGATCTGGCCACCCGTCTTTCGGATCGTTTCGAGACGCGGGTGAAGGTCGACCTGGGCCAGAAGAAGGGGAAGATCACCGTCGAGTTCGCTTCCATGGAGGACCTCGAGCGCATTCTTGGCACCCTTGCTCCTGATGAGGGGCCGGTTCTGCAGAAGAGTCTTGTGGACGACGACTCCGTGGAAGATTCCTGAAGCTTCGGCTCGGCCAGTCGAACAGTCGCCCGTGGGCGGATCGTGTCCGGTACGTCCCGGAAACGATCCGCCCTTTGCTTTCTGGCGGTATCAACGGAATCGCTTCATGGATACGATGCGGTGAGACAGGGTGTGTCCGCCGCCAGTACCTGAATCTTTGAGCGCAAGGCAGGGCCATGCGAATGATGAGCCGCACCGGACGGGTAGGAGCGGGGCTGGCGATTGCCGTCTTCGGAGGGTTCATCGGCAGCCTGCTCAAGGAGCGGCACGCTTTGGCAGCCGCCTGTGAGGCAGCAGGCGGAGGAAGCGAGGGACAGGCTTCATGGGGCGTCGGCTCGTACCGCTCACGCTGGACAACCTTCAAGACCTTCCCCGGAGCTGTCGCTCGTGTGTCTTCTGGGAGCTCGACCCCGTCAGTGGTGAGGCAGCAGTAACAGCGGGAACGGCAGCGGTCGAGAAGGAGTCGTGGATCTCGGCTGTGCTGCTGGACTGGGGGTCGTGCGGAAGGGTCGTCTATGTCGATGACCTCCCCGTGGGTTTCGTTCTCTACGCCCCGCCTGCTTATGTGCCGCGTGCCATGGCGTTTCCCACGAGCCCTGTGTCGTCTGATGCCGTGCAGCTGATGACCGGGTTTATCGTGCCGGGCTACCAGGGGCAAGGCTTGGGGAGGGTGATGGTGCAGACGGTGGCGAAGGACCTACTGCGTCGCGGGGTCAAGGCGATCGAAGCCTTCGGCGACGCGCGTTGGAAAGAGCCAGCCTGTGTTCTGCCCGCTGATCACCTCTTGGCGGTGGGGTTCAAGACGGTTCGTCAACATCCCGCGTACCCCCGGCTCAGACTGGAGCTGAGGACAACACTGTCGTGGAAGGACGATGTCGAGATGGCGTTGGACCGGTTGCTCGGAGCCGTCCAGAAGGAGCCGGTGTTGCGCCCCCTCTGATGTGCCACGTGCTGGTGTGCGTCATGCGAATGGGCCGACCCAGATGGGTCGGCCCATTCATGTTTCACGTGAAACACGTGCCGCTGACGAGGCGGTCGACGCTCATTCGCTGATGAAGTCCTCGAGGTCGCGGACGATGGCGGCCTTCGGCTTGGCACCGACGATGGTCTTGGCGACCTCGCCACCCTGGTAGACGTTCAGGGTCGGGATGGACATGACGCCGTACTTGGCGGCCGTACCCGGGTTCTCGTCGATGTTCAGCTTGACGACCTCGATCTTGTCCCCGTACTCCGCGGCAATCGCTTCGAGGGAAGGGGCGATCTGGCGGCACGGACCGCACCAGGCGGCCCAGAAGTCCACCAGGACGGGCTTGTCACTCTTGAGGACGTCCTGGTCGAAGGAGTCGTCAGTCACATTCTTCAGGGTGCCGGCCACGGCGGGCTCCTTAACTGGTTGGTACGTGGTGAGGGTGGAGGTCAGACAGAGGTCTTCTCGGGCTCGGCCTGCTCCCCGTCCGCGAGAGCAGCAAGGAACCTCTCGGCGTCGAGGGCGGCGGCACAGCCCGTACCGGCCGCGGTGATCGCCTGGCGGTAGGTGTGGTCGACCACGTCACCGGCACCGAACACTCCGGTGAGGTTTGTACGCGTCGAAGGCGCATCGACCTTCAGGTAGCCCTCTTCGTCCAGCTCCAGCTGGCTCTTGAAGAGCTCCGTGCGAGGATCGTGCCCGATCGCGATGAACAGGCCGGTCACCGCCAGGTCCGAGAGTTCGCCGGTCTTGACGTTCCGCAGCTTCAGACCCGAGAGCTTCTGGTCACCCTGGACCTCTGCAACCTCGCTGTCCCAGACGAACGAGATCTTCGGGTCGGCGATGGCACGCTCCTGCATCGCCTTCGAGGCCCTCAGGGTGTCGCGGCGGTGGACGACCGTGACGGACTTGGCGAACCGTGAGAGGAAGGTGGCCTCCTCCATCGCGGTGTCGCCGCCGCCGATGACGGCGATGTCCTGGTCCTTGAAGAAGAAGCCATCACACGTGGCACACCAGGAGACACCACGGCCGGTGAAGGCATCCTCGTTCGGCAGGCCGAGCTTGCGATGCTGTGAGCCGGTGGCGACGATGACCGCCTTCGCCTTGTGGACCGTTCCTGCGGTGTCCGTGACAGTCTTGATCTCTCCGGTCAGGTCGACGGCGACCACGTCGTCCGGAATGAGCTCCGCCCCGAAGCGCTCTGCCTGGGCGCGCATGTTGTCCATGAGCTCGGGGCCCATGATGCCGTCCTGGAAGCCGGGGAAGTTCTCGACATCGGTGGTGTTCATCAGCGCACCACCGGCGGTGACGGCACCCTCGAACACCAGGGGCTTCAGCGACGCACGGGCGGTGTAGAGGGCTGCCGTGTAGCCGGCCGGCCCCGAACCGATGATGATCACGTTACGGACGTCGCTCACGGCTTGTTTCCTCGTCTCTGGTCTGTGTCATCCGACCGGTGGGAGCTTCTGTCGGAACTCTCACCTCACCCAACGGATCCTAAGGGGCGAGCATTCCCGCTGTGCCTGAGCACACCGATGGAGCTGACGGACGCGGTTCTCGGGTGGGCGCGGGCAGGTGCACACCGTACGAGATACCACTCAGGACGGAGACGAAGCGTCGACTGTCAGCCGCGGGTGTAGGAGTTCTTCAACAGAACCTTCGCCGTGGTGGCCGAGGATGGGTTGCCGACGCAGGTGGCATCGACGATGTAGGCGGTCACACGGGTGTCGTCGGAGGGGTTGGGAAGTACTACCAGGAGGGCTTTTCGCCCCTTGTAGATGCCCTGCTCTGTGGCGAGTGCGGCGTCATTGCGGCCGATTCCCTCGCGGATGCATGCCGGGACCGTGGGGTGCTGGAGGACCCTGGGACTGACGGCTCCGGCCTCCGACTCCATCTCCAAGGTTTGCGGCGTGCGAGAGGAATCGCCCTTCCGCTGGTTCTGCGCGAGGAGAACGGAGACCTGCTTCCCCAGCTCACCCTCGGAGAATGTGTCCGAGGTCGTCTGCTGAACGCCACCCGGGCCCGTTTCGTCGTTCTGGGACATCACGAACAGCGTGCCGAGCCCCAGAGCCGCAACGGTGAACACGGTCCCCAGTGCAGCGGCCCTACGGCGGCCACGTTGCATACGGCCCTTGCGACCTGGACCGGTCGTGGAAGGGCGAGGACGCCCTGTGGGGCGGTCCGTCGGCGTCGATGTTTCACGTGAAACATGCGCGCGGTCCTCATCGGAAGGGGAAGGGGAGACACCGGCCGGCTCTGCGACGTTCTCGGAGTCCGGTGCCCTGGCATGCAGCAGCGCTTCCGCGGCGAGCGCGGCGTCGATACGGCTTGCCACCTCGGCAGGCATACGCGGTGGCCCCGGCATCGTGCCAAGCAGTTCCAGGATCTCCTCCAGCGACGCATGGACGTCTGCGCAGAGGTCGCACTCGTCCAGGTGCCGGCGCACAGCGGCGGTTCGAGTGGGCGGCAGGAGCCCCTCGGTGAGGTCGGAGATCTCCGCGACGTCCGGGTGCTCCGTCATGCCTGTCGTCGATGTCACGCTTTCCCACCTCCGCCCTTCACTGCCGCTGGGTCACTCGGTCCGGTATCCGGCGGATCCGCTCGACGCGGTCCCGCTGCGGATGGGACGGATGCCCCCTGCGGCCGGTTCCGTTCCTCATCCCGCTTCTTGCTGTCACCGCGCCCGTCCGGCCGTAGATGTTGCAGAAGGGGCAGGAGTCTGGCTCTGCCTCGGGCGCAGCGGCTCTTCACCGTGCCGGTGGGCACATCGAGGATGCGGGCGGCCTCCGCGACGGGGTAGCCCTGCATGTCCACCAGTACGAGAGCCGCCCGCTGATCGGGTGGGAGAGTTCCCATGGCCGCTATGAGCTGGCGGTGCAGATCGTTGCGTTCCGCAGGAGCCGAGGCGGACTCGTGGGGCTCCAGCAGCTGCTCCAGGCGCTCCGTGTCGTCGACAGGGGAGGTCTTCCGGGATGCAGCCTTGCGCGCACGGTCCAAGCACGCGTTCACCGTGATCCGGTGCAGCCATGTCGTGACGGCCGACTGTCCTCGGAAGGTGTGGGCGGCCCGATAGGCGGAGACAAGAGCGTCCTGAACCGCGTCAGCGGCCTCCTCACGATCCCCCAGTGTCCGCAGGGCCACCGCCCAGAGTCGGTCGCGATGACGCTGCACGAGTTCACCGAAGGCGTCCTTGTCTCCCGCGACATGGGAAGCCAGGAGTTCGGCGTCTGAGCGATCAGCTCGGCGCGACTCATTGTCCACACAAATTCCCCGCGTCCTTGGGGAGGCAGCCGTGACACTGCTACCCAACTCGTGATCCTGACCGACAGAATGGCACACAGTGGGTCGGAATGTAACGGGGTAGGGAGAGGTCCGCCCTGCACTGCGCTAATTGCGCATGGCGAGCAGATCCACCCAAAAGTGCCGACGAAGACATGCCGTGGCCGGTAAGCGAGAGTTCTTTTATTTCTTGCAAATCAAGATCAACTTACGGACGCCGAGATCGCCGCACTGGGGGGCGGGAACGGGCAGGGCAAGGCCCTGCCCCGGTCAGCCAGGGCCGACAACGGCGAGTCAATCCCCCAGGGCGGGTGCAGGAGCGAAGCCAACCGGATTGTCAGGACGCCATACGACCATACCGAGGGCGTGGCGGCCGCTCGAACCATCGACTTCGACGGTTTCAAAGAATCCCTCAATGACCCACGAGTGAAGAAAATATTCGTGGAGTGATCCGCCTGCATGCAGGCCAAGGGGTACGTGTGTGACTCTCCGCTGGATGCTATGGGCAGCGCAGAATTTGCCGAAGGTCGCATTGCGAGTCACGAAAGGGCGGTCGCTCAGCGTGATATCGCCTGCAAGAGGAAGGTTGACCTGGGCACGCGTTGGAACGCCGTGGAGTCCGATATGCAGACGCGCATGATCAACGGCAACAAGGCGGTTCGGGACAGGTTTCTGAGTCTGCAGACGGCCAAGGTGGAATCCGCTCGGAAACTGTTCGCCGAAGGCGATTGAATAGTGGCGGTCCGCGGTTTTCGGTAACCGCGGACCGCGCGGTCCACTGAGTTCAGCTGCTGACCTTGACGTCCACGACCCTGCCGCGCCATTTCCCGTCGTCCGGCTGTATCGGCAGCTCGGTCAGCCAGACCAGCAAGTACTGGGACTTGAGCGTCTCTTCGGGCTTGAGGGTGACGCTGCTGCCAGACCCTTGGGCGACCTTGGCAAATCCGTCCAAGGACGTCGGTTGCCCTCCTGCGTTGCTGGAAGCCGCACGGAGCTCGACTGAAGTGTTCCCCATGAAGGAAACGGTGACCTTGCCGACTTCCTGGACCTTGCCGAGGTCCAGGACGACGCCGACCCCGGGCTTGAGTCGGCCGAAGTCCGAACTCAGGTAGAAGTCGGTCTGCCAGTACGTACCGGGAGCGTCGTCATAGACCTTCGCCACATCAGACGGCTTTTCGGAACCGTCACCCAGGGGGTCGAAGTCGTTAGCACTCGTGATGGCTATGGGGTGAGCCGGCTTGGGTGCACTGCTGCTCTTGTCGTCCTCGTCCGTCGTCTGGGTCTTGTTGGTGTCGTCCGCGCTGCCGCCCTGGCCGATGAGGGCGTCGGCGAGCTGCCAGCTGCCCAGACCGAGCGCTGCGATCAGCAGTGCTGACACGGCCCACTTCAGCGCCTTGCCCGTGCGGCTCTGCAGCGGGGGCGGCGGGGCCGGCACCGGCTGGGTGATGCCCGGATGGGGCGCCGGACGTCCGTAGGAGCCCTGCTGGTACGTCGTGCGCTGGTAGTCCGGCGGGGTGGTGAAGGCAGGCTCCGGCGGGCGGATGCGGGGCATCTCGCCGATTGCCTTCACCAGTTCCTCCGGCGTGGTGCACGGGGACTCATGGCGGGAGGCGGTGGCGCCGTCGTTGGCCAGTGCGCGCATGGCGAGCTCGGACAGGCCGCGGTGGACGCCGGCCCGCACCTGGTCGGGCGGGATCAGACCGATGTCCTTCGGCAGCCCTGACAGGCCGTATGCGTCGCTCTCGTACGGCCAGCGCTGGGTGAGCGCCGCGTACAGCAGGGCGCCGATGGATTCGGTGTCGGTGCGCTGCGGGGTGTCGGATTCGATGCCGCGCAGCGCCGCGTTCACGGCGAGACCCCGAATGCGCCACTGGCCCGTCGAGGTGCGCAGGACCGCATTGGGGTTCAGCCGCAGATGGGCGAGTCCTTCGCGGTGGGCCGCGGCCATGGCGGAGGAGATCTGACTGGCCATCTGGTAGGCGTCGTACACCTCGAGCGGGCCGGCCGCCAGGAGCGTGGTCAACTCGGTGGCGTCGGGGAGCCATTCGTGTACGACGTAGACGACGTCGTTCTCCTCGACGGCGTCCAGGACCTGTACGAAGCGAGGGTCGCCCAGCAGGGCGGAGGCGCGGGCCGAGGCCAGGACGGAGCGGGCACGGGAGTGGTCCGCGGGCAGAATGTGCACACCGACGGCGCGGCGGAGCTTCTCGTCCACGGCACGCCAACTGCTGAATCCGTCCAGACGGGTGACGCACTCTTCGAGACGGTAGCGTCTGGCGAGCTTGTGACCGCTGTGCAGCTCGAGTGGCGACGTCGTCCCGGAACCGTCGGTCCCGGTGTTCTCCTGTGCCGCGTCGCTGTCCGTGTCCTGCTCCCGGTTCTTGACCACCCCGTCGGCCGTGGACTGGTCCGCCTGCGCGGTCAGCGGCTGCTTGCCGCTGTTGTCTGCCACGTCGACGGCAGCTGTGCTCCGTTCCGCCACCGTCGTTCCCTGCCTCCCCATCCATTGCGCGTCGGCGACCGCCCTCGCGCGCCGTCCGACGCCAAAACCAATTGTGCCCACAGTCCGCCGCTATGCACGACACACAAGGGCTGACGATGGTTGTGCGGTTACCCGTGACTCAGCGCCCCAGGCGTCCGCGGACCATACCGACCAGCGAGTTGACCTCCACGATGCGCATCCGGCGGGCGGCGACGAAAAAGACGCCGAGCAGGACGGCCCCACCGGCCAGCAGTGCGACGAACGAAGCTCCGGCGCCCTGACCGAGGCTGTGCCCGATGCCGTAGCAGACCGCACCGCTGAGCAGTGCGGCCGGAACCGAGGCGATGCACAGTCGGGCGTACGTCCGCAGTACCCGGGCGCCGTCCAGATCCCCGCCCAGCCGCTTGCGCAGCCGACGCCAGGCGACACCGACGCCGGTCACGTAGGCAAGGCCGTACGCGGCGGCCATGCCGACCACGGCCCAGCGGGCCGGGAGAACGAAGAAGCAGACGGCCGAGGCGATCGCGTTGACCGCGGCCACGATGACCGTGTTGTAGAAGGGGGTCCGGGTGTCCTCGTAGGCGTAGAAGGCACGCAGGACGACGTACTGCACGGAGTAGGGGATCAGACCGAGGCCGAAGGCCATCAGCATGTAACCCATGTTGGTCGCTTCGCTGATACCCGAGGAGCCGAAGATCAGCGTGCACATCGGGATGCCGAGCGAGATGAAGCCGAAGGCGATCGGCACGATCGCGACGGCTGTGGTGCGCAGGCCCTGGGAGATGTCGTCCCGGACGGCGCCGCTGTCCTCCTCCGCCGCCGAGCGGGAGATGCGGGGCAGTAGAGCGGCCATCAAGGAGACGGTGATGATGGCTTGCGGAAGGCCCCAGATCAGCTGGGCGTTGGCGTAGGCGGCGAAGCCGGTGCCTTGGACGTCGGAGTTCAGGCCGGCCGCCGTGGACAACTGGGTCACGACCAGAGCGCCCGCCTGGTTGGCGAGCACGAACAGGATGGTCCACTTGGCGAGCATCGCCGCCTTGCCCAGTCCGTGGCCCTTCCAGTCGAAGCGCAGACGGATGCGGAACCCGGTCTCACGCAGGTACGGGATCATGGCCAGGGCCTGAACGACGAGGCCGAGCAGGACACCGATGCCGAGGAGGCGCCGACCTTCCGGCGGGATACTGGTGACCGTCATCTGGGAGTCGGCGGCGGTGCCGTAGACGTAGATGAACGTACCGAGCGTCACGATGATGACGATGTTGTTGAGGACCGGGGTCCACATCATCGCGCCGAACCTCTCGCGCGCGTTGAGGATCTGCCCCATCACCACGTGCACGCCCATGAAGAAGATCGAGGGCAGGAAGTAGCGCGTGAAGGTGATGGCGACCTCGTTGGCCGCGGGGTCGGAGGCGACCGGGTTGGACAGCGCACGCACGAGGAGCGGCGCGGCGAGCCATGCCACGGAGGTGAGCACGACCAGGGCCACCATCACGAGGGTCAGCAGCCGGTTGGCGTACGCGTCGCCGCCGTCGTCGTCCTCCTTCATGGCACGGACGAGCTGCGGGACGAAGACGGAGTTGAGGCCGCCGCCGACGGTGAGGATGTAGATCATGGTCGGCAACTGGTACGCGACCTGGAACGAGTCACCGAGAAGACCCAGGCCGAGCGCCGAGACGATCAAGGCGGAGCGGATGAATCCCGTGAGGCGGGACACCATCGTGCCCGCCGCCATCACGGCACTGGACTTCAGCAGCCCCCCGGCCCGGCCGCTTTTTTTCGCGGGCGGCACGGGAGCCGGTTCTGGCGCGGGCGACTCGGCGGCAGGCGGTGGTGTGGCTCCCGCGTAGTGGCCGACTGCCGCGGAGGCCGGGCCGGGTACCGGAATCGACCCGGGGGACTGTCGGTCGGCCACCGGCTGGTGGCCGGGATGCCCACCGCCGTGCTGTTCGGCGTAGCCGTCCTGCTGCTGATCGCGGAGCAGGTGGGCGAAGGCGTCCGGCTCACGGCGCTGGCCTCCGGCCTGGCCGACCAGGTCGTCCACACCCACGAACTGCGTCGTGCGCGGATCATCCCCGTACGGGAGGTACTGGGTCGGACCGTCCGGTTCCGGCGCCGGGGCCTGGGCCCATACCCGTGGATCGGGTGCGTGGGGCGACCGGGGAGGCTGCCCGTACAGCGGCTGCTGAGGGGGGTACGCGCCCTGCGGGGGCGGGGGGTGCGCCGCACGGTCGTACAGGGCCTCCGCGACCGGGTCCTGGGCGGCGATGTCCTGCGCGCGGTAAGGGTCCTGGTCGTAGGCGTCCTGGAGATACGTATCAGCGGACGGCTGCGGAGCCTGGTCGTGCCCGGGCGGCGGACCCTCGGGCGGGTCCGACTCGGGATGGCCCGAGTTGCCCGCGGCATGACCGCGGTCACCGTCGTACGGCGCGTTCATGGTTACCCCACCTCATCGTCCCTGGCCCACCCGGCCACGACATCCTCAACGGTCCACTCTCTCACCCGTGTCGGACGGGTCTGCGCTTTCCGGTGCGGTGTCCGACGCCGGGTCACTCGGCTGCTCCGGGGCGTCCGTTTCCGAACCGTCCTCCGGCTCCTTGGTGAGACGTACCGCGGGGGCGTCCGGGTTCTGCGGACCTTCGGTGCCCCCGTCCAGCGTGTGCCCCTCCTGGGCCTCGCGGGCCGCGGCACGCTTGCGCTGGGTGTACATCCTGAAGCCGGCAAGGACGAGCAACAGGACACCGCCGCCGATGACCAGCATCACCGTGGCGGTGATCTCGGTGACCTTGACGTCGAAGGTGACCGGCTCGCCGTACTTCTGGCCGTCCTGCGTGTACAGCTGGGCGATCACCGTTGCCCGGCCGTTGGCGTTGGCGGATGTGGTGAACTTCACCGACTGGCTGTGACCGCCCGAGACGGTGACCGGCTGCTCCTCGTAGGCGGCCCCATCGATCTCGAGGCGGGTCGGGTTGGTCGAGGTGAGCCGCAGCGTCAGGTGCTCGACGCCCTGTACCAGGTTGTTCTGGACGGTCACGGGGATCGTGGCACTGCGGCCGGACAGTTTCGTCTCCGACTTCTCGATCAGCTTCACCTGGTCGAGGAGTCCGTCGAGGTACGCCTCGACCCCGCTGCGGTAGGTGGCCGCCTCGGCGATCCGGCCGCGCCATGAAACGGACATCCCCCGGTTAAGGGCCCGGCCGAACGGAGTCACCACCCGGGACGGGTCGGAGAGGATCACCTGGAACTTGTCGAGCTTGTCCTGTGTTCTCGCGATCTGCTCGAACGCCGATTGCGGCAACTCCTGCTTGCGCAGCGAGGAGGGATACGAGGAGGCCGAGGGAACCTCGGTGGTGGCGGCGGGGTCCGGCTTCGCCTTCGCGGCGGCGGTGAGGTCCTGGGACTCCGACCAGTTCCCGTCCTGGACGGCCTTCAGCACCTCGGCCATCGTCCGGGCCTGGCTCGCGGAGGGGGTGCGCTGCGGGGCCACGACGACGCTGCGCTGCCGACCGGTCTGGAGGCTGAGCGTCAGGCTCTGTGCGAGGAACCGCTGCACCGTGGACGTGGACGTGGAGGCCTTGGTCATATCGCCCTGGAACAGGGTGGACAACCGGGCGTCTGCGACCACCGCCGTGGTGCCGCCCCCGATGGGGCGTGCGGCCGAAGGCGTGTACGGCAGGTTCCCGGTCTCCCGGAAACTGTCGCTGCGGGCGATCACCTTGTCGGCACCGGCGGACGTGGCGACCTTGACGATGGAGGGGTCCACCGCGCCGTTGACGGGCCAGGCGAAGTCGGTGGTCGGTTTCACGTGGAGTATCGGCTCCACCGTGTTGACGACGACATCCGTGGCCTCCTTGAGATGACTCAGGGAGCCGGTGACCGGCGTGCCGTTGTGGGCGAGGGAGGCGAGATCCGGATCGCCGAAGGGCAACGCGACGACCTCGTTGTCCGCCACCGCGCTCTGCACCTGGGCGAGCCATCTTTTGGCGACAGCCTGATGACGGCCTGCCGTGGTGGTGTCACCCTCACTTCGGACTTCGTAGCTCTCGGTCATCGCGTCGACGGACGCCAGCAGGTCCGGATCGATCACCCAGGTGACATCGAGGTCCTTGCCCAGTGCCACCATCCGGTCCAGACGGCCGCCCGGGGAGATCTCCTTGGCCAGGTCGTCGTCGCGGAGGACCGGGGTCTGCTGTTCGTCCGAACCGGTCTCCGCCGTCGTGTGGACCGTGGAGATCAGCGGCCACAGAAACGTCGTTCTCGTCTTTTTGTCGGCTTCCTCGGGCTGCCACGGCAGGAACGTGCGCCGGACGCCGAGGGTCTGTTCCCACGGCTGGGCGGAGGTCTGCCCGGAGAGGGCCACCGTCAGCTGGTAGACGCCGTTCTTTCCGAGGCTCAGCTCGTCCGCCGGCACGGAGATGCTGAAGGGCTGCGAGACGCCCGGAGTGAGGCGTTCGAACTCCTGGGAGTACTTGTCGTCGATCTCCGGACCGACGGTGCCCTGGATGTCGTCACTGTTCCTGGCGACGGTCTCGATCCCGGAGCGGGTGTTCAGCAGGGGGCCCACACGCAGACCGACGTGGGCGTCGGTGACCGCTTTACCGCCCTTGTTGGTCACCGTGCCGGACACGGTGACGGTGTCTCCCTCGGTGGGGGCGCTCGGGGTGAGCGAGTTCACGGAGACGGAGACCGAGCCCGCACCGGAGGGAGCCTGCCGGGTGTTCTGCGCGGTGGCGTCCGCCGGAGACGCGGCGGGCAACTGGAGCAGGCCGGCCAGCAGGGGTACTCCGGCGAACAGGGTTCCGGTGCGCCGCAGCCAGCGGCGGGCAGGTGAGGCACTCGTCCCCTGGAAGTCTGCCGCCTCGGCCACGCGCTCGCCCGTCCCTTGTCGTCGTCAGTGGTCGTCGGAATGTACGTCCACGCATGGTAACGAGGAGCGGCGGGGGTGAGTGCCGCGGACCGGTCCACAAGATCGGGGGGAGCGCCGCCCTGCCCTCTATGTGGCTGTATAAGGGGAGCACGTCCCGTGCCTCGGGCGCAGGCCTTGTGCGGGTCTCGCCGGAGGTGACTGCGCCTGCCCCAGGGGGAGCCCCCGGCCGCCCGAGCCACGTACCCTTTTCTGTTGTGCCGAACGCCAACGAACAAACCAGTGCCCTGAGCCAGGTGCAGGACCAAGCGGTCAACGAACTGCTGCGGGTCGCCCCTGTCGCCGACGACCTCGCCCGCCGCTTCCAGGAGGCCGGGTTCTCACTCGCCCTGGTCGGCGGTTCGGTCCGGGACGCTCTGCTCGGCCGGCTCGGCAATGACCTCGATTTCACGACCGACGCCCGCCCGCAGGACGTTCTGAAGATCGTCCGCCCGTGGGCGGACGCCGTCTGGGAGGTGGGGATCGCCTTCGGCACCGTCGGAGCCCAGAAGGATGTCCGCGTCGGAGACGTTGACCGAAGCTTCCAGATCGAGGTGACGACCTACCGCTCGGAGGCCTACGACCGCACGTCACGCAAGCCGGAGGTGGCGTACGGAGACTCCATCGAGGAGGACCTCGTCCGCCGTGACTTCACGGTGAACGCGATGGCCCTCGCACTTCCCGCGAAGGAGTTCATCGACCCGCACGGCGGCCTGGAGGACCTCGCGGCCCGTGTGCTGCGCACACCGGGCACCCCTGAGGCGTCCTTCTCGGACGATCCGCTGCGGATGATGCGAGCCGCGCGCTTTGCCGCTCAGCTCGATTTCGAGGTGGCTCCCGAGGTGGTCACGGCTCTGCGGGAGATGGCCGGACGCATCGATATCGTCTCAGCCGAACGAGTCCGGGAGGAGCTGAACAAGCTGGTCCTGTCCGCTCACCCCCGCAAGGGACTGACACTGCTCGTCGACACCGGGCTCGCCGACCACGTGCTGCCTGAACTGCCGGCCCTGCGTCTGGAGAGTGATGAGCACCACCGGCACAAGGACGTCTATGAGCACACGCTGATCGTCCTGGAGCAGGCGATGGCGTTGGAGGACACCGGCCCCGACCTGACACTGCGCCTTGCGGCTCTGCTGCATGACATCGGCAAGCCGCGCACGCGCCGTTTCGAGGGCGACGGCCGGGTCTCGTTCCACCACCACGAGGTGGTGGGCGCGAAGATGACGAAGAAGCGCATGACGGCCCTCAAGTACTCCAACGAACTGGTGAAGGACGTTTCGCGCCTGGTCGAGCTTCATCTGCGTTTCCACGGCTACGGCACGGGAGAATGGACGGACTCCGCCGTCCGTCGCTACGTCCGGGACGCGGGGCCACTCCTGGATCGGCTGCACAAGCTGACCCGCTCGGACTGTACGACGCGTAACCGCCGCAGGGCGGCCGCGCTGTCCCGTGCGTACGACGGCCTGGAGGAGCGCATTGCCAAGCTCCAGGAGCAGGAGGAGCTGGATTCCATTCGCCCGGACCTCGACGGCAACCAGATCATGGAAATCCTCGGCGTCAAGCCCGGACCGGCGGTCGGTCAGGCGTACAAGCACATGCTGGAGCTTCGCCTGGAGAACGGTCCGATGGGCCATGATGCGGCGGTGGCGGCCCTCAAGGAGTGGTGGGTCGAGCAGCAGGGCTGAGAGCGCGGAAAGGGGGCTACGTTTCACGTGAAACGTAGCCCCCGTTGGCCGAGGCGGCCCCGCGCAAGCGCGCAAGGACGACGGCGCGACGGCCCAGTGGACGTGAGCGGCACGACGAGAAGATCACGGT